>JAILEN010000094.1 GCA_024687655.1 Lachnospiraceae bacterium
TTTTGGAGTGTACTCTCATTTTTTGTTCTTATTCAACTGACAAATTTTTTACGCCAACTATAATCGGACTCACACCGCTTCCTTGATGATCTGGTAGATCTGTCTGCCACGATCCCTGCCAAAGCTCTTCAGTGTCGTAAGGTACCGCTCCTGAGGGGTTTTGGTGTGATCTATGAGCGAAATGATATTATTAAGCTCGCCCTCAAAACCGGTGCCCATCAGACACTTTTCTATCTCCTCAGACATCTCCTGCTTTGCCCTGTATACTGCGTATTCGGTCTCTATGGCTACCCTCTGGCGGCTACCCTGGATCAGCCTGCTTCGTTCAGTATCACCATCAAGCACTGCTATGCCTGTCTCGATGTTATTCCTGATGACCACCGGATTCTTCATATCGGTATATGTGCTGCAGTACTCCTTTACCGCATTATATCCGGTGTCCCTGGAGACAATGAGCACCTTTGTATTCGGATCCTTTTCCAGAATCTGGCCTACCCGGACAGCAATGTAAAAATCCAACCCATTTTTCCGCGTGGTCTGAAGCTTTACAATATCGAAGCTTTTTGCCCTGCTCTTGAAGTCATCTATATATCCCTTTTCTATATTGGGTGCATCCTTGCTGTAGAAAAGAATCACGTCATCTTCCCCGGTCAGATACTCCGATCCTACCAGTCCGGTATCCTCAACATTTTCATAATCGATCAAAATAACCATTTCCCCTCCTGCATTTGAAACCACATCATCACGATCATTATCCTGAACCTCATAGTGAGCATGCTGATACTCCTCTATGCTGTCGATCTCAATAACACCATTATCCCTGGCAACATCCACATCTGATAGCGCCATCAGCATCCTGGTACCGACGGCATATATCTTTGCCTCCGGATCTTTTGAAGCAATCCTTTCTATCTCATTTATGAACCGACTTTTTAAGGCTCCGGATTTACGTTTGCCCGCCATCATTGTCTCAATATGCGTGTCTGGGTATTTAGTCTTTAGTGCCAGTATCTCCTGTTTTCTTTCGTTTTGCGCCTTGGGTGTATATAGCATCAATACCCGGCAGTTATCCGGAAGATCATCAATCCCGGTCAGGCAGGCAGCCAGCCCCATCTCGTTTCCGTTTACAAGGAAGTTAATATTTCCCATCAAGCTCTCCTCTTTGTGCCATCTACATTTCCCGCTAAGTATATTTTATCGTGGAAAAATCTGTCTGTCATTAAACACGTAGTTTAAAATCAGCGGAGATCAGCGCAAAAAAAGATCCGCCAAATCGGCGGATCACATATACTGTGTAGAAAAAAATCCAGACAGAAAACAATTACTCAGTGCCAAACCAACGTGTTCAAGCCATCCTTACATGAAATAATCCAGACAGAACCCACAACTTAGCCTCACTCCTTGCTCATGCTTCCAAAGAAAACCATTATTGCAGCAAGAGTACAAACTATCACGGACGCTGCTGCACGACCTATAATCCTTTTACTCATACAATACCGCCCACAATAATCTGTTCAAAACACTCTTAAAACATTTGCTGTCCAAATCACCTCTTTTCAAATGGATTTGGACGGCAAATCTATGCTTCTATAAACAGATCCTCAAGAATTACCTGATTAGTAAATACGCTACTGTACATATTCCGTTTAACTCCATATGTGGTTATCATTATGAGCTGAACGGTTTTTCTGCAATTTGTAACTTCCAAAAATGATCCCAGCTTATTCCTTAGTTTTAAATCATAGTCTTTTGTAATTTCATATTCTTTAATCGAAAACTTAATTTCGCAGAGATCTACTACCAAATCTTTTCTATCTATCAACATATCAATTTGAGCACCGGTTTTTCCCGTCTTATCATCTGATTTCACGGACCAGGTTGACACCTCGGTTAATACCCCGGATATCCCCAGTTTTCTCTTAATCTGCGACACATGATCTTTGCAAACCTGTTCAAAGGTCAAACCTTCCCATGCTTTAATTGAAGCGTTTTCTCCACTATTACTCCAAAAGTGTTCATCTTTACCATGGTGAGTTTTAATGAATCTTAAATAGAACGCCGTATAGTAATCCGCCAACTGGTACACAGTGTCTTTTTTCTTTTTGTTATATTGCTCGTAAGCCCGAACAAACCCGGAAAGAATAAGGTTATTCAACACCTTGCTCAAATGGCCGTTTGTCGGCAAACCGGTTTCACGTATTATTTCATTTCTTGATAAGCCACTCTTTTTCTTATTTAAAGCCTCAACTACTCGGATATAAACATCACTGTTCGAAAAAAGCGTTTTGTAAAGATGATCGAATTCATCCCACAGCTCACCATCATTACTAAAGAACAGATTGTCAACATTCTGAGCTAAAGATAATCTATTATCCAAAAGACTTAAATAATATGGGATACCTCCCATTATCATATAGCATCTGGTAATATCATATTGCGACCAATTGATTCTTTTTTTCTTCAGAAATTTCTCTACTTCAAAGAGTTTAAATGGTTTAAGGAACAATCTGCACGTATGTCTGTTAAATAAGCCACCTTTATTATTTGCAATTTTTTCATCCATCCAGGAAGTAGCTGATCCACAGACAATAAAAACAAGATTGTGCCTGGTAGATAGCCAATCATTCCAAAACCACTCAAATGCGGGCAAAAATTCAGATTTTTGATTATCAAGCCATGGCATTTCATCAAAAAACACTACCTGCTTCTTATCATCCTCCAAAGACTCCAAATAATCCCGCATTAATTCAAATGCCTGATACCAGTCTGAAGGCGTCTTATACTTTTTATGTGTTTTCCGATTTAATTCTGTTATGAAATTCTGTAGCTGTACGGTTTTGTCCTGCCCATATGTACCGGTAAGTTTAAAAGCAAACTTATTAGAAAAGAATTCGTTGATGAGAAATGTCTTTCCAACTCTTCTCCTACCATACACAATAATCAGCTGAGCATTATCAGATTCCATGCATACTTCTAAGCGATCACATTCTTTAGTTCTTCCGATAATATTCTTTGTTTTCATATATGTTATTATAACGACCCCATTTGCACTTGTCAATTATTTTAAGGCCAAATCCAATTGTTCATCGCCGATTTGGCCCCGAAATAATCGCATCCTCATTTCTTTAAAGCTTCCGTTCAACACAAACCGCAAGTTCGAAGGCAAGCATTGCTATTTTTTCCTTATCATCTAATCTTGCGTGTGCCGCAAGGCTTGTAATATCATTTCGTATTATCTTAAAAGCCATCTCTTTCCCCTATTGATCTCATCATTACACATCATCAACCTCAATAATTCCCTTTGAAAAAGCCACAACAGCATCTATCGTTTTTTCTGAGTCCCGAAAAATAACCTTTATCGCCCGACCATCCATCTCTGATATTACGCCCCTGCCAAACTTCTTATGCCTTATTATCACGCCTTCACCGATCTCCCTCAGAAAATGCTGTGCCTCTTCATCAGAGATTTTACGCTTGAATGAACTATATGATGTGGCTTGGATGGGTCTTTTTTCTTTTTGTGTTAATGCCGGCTTTTCGTCTTTTTCTCCCATAAGCTGTCGAATAAATGTCGAACCATTGGGCAGCTTAAAGATATTCAGATTATCCTTGGCACGCGTCACTCCCACATAAAACAGCCTGCGTTCTTCCTCATATGCTGTGATCTCCTCATTGCTTGCCCTTTTCAAACTCTGAGGCACCGACTCAGGGAACAATCCATCATCCACGTCCATCAGGTATACCGTTTCATATTCCAGTCCCTTGCTGGAATGAATCGTAGATAGGATAAAACTGCAATCCGGATCGTTTTTCAATTTCTTGATCGTATTCTGCAGATACTCCATTCGATTCAGGAAATCACGCGGGCTCGGCTCGTTTTGAGCTATCATTTTTAAAACAAACTGCTTGTCATCAGCGGTATGGTTACGTTCCAGGTAGCTTCCGAATCCAAGATAATGATATATTCTGTATATCGCTTTATCTGCCGGCTCGGTTAACATATTCTTAAGATGTGTCTGTATTCCCCTCAATGCTTTTGCCTTATTAATGGGCAGATTCAGGCTGTCGGCAGCATCAAATATGCTTAACGATTTCCTCTCACTGATCTCTGCAATCTTTTCAGCCTCAGCTTTTTTCAGATACATGTTGATCTTGTAATAGATTTTCATGAAAAGCTCTGTATCCCGGGTATTCTCCGCAAACCTGATGATATTGGAAACATCCGTCACAATACGGTTGGTAAAAAAAGTAAGGTCTGCATTTCTGATCCTGTAGGGTATCCCCTCACGGTCAAGCCTGTCCACCAGGGGGATCACAAATTCATTGTCACGGTACAAGACTGCCGTTTGCCGATCACAATCCCTCGCAACCTTCGTCAGGTAGGAATACTGCGCAGAACGGCTCTTTAGATCGACTATCCTGATCTGTGTCCCGCCAGGTCTTGTGGCACGCATATTCTTCTCATGCCTGATAGTGTTCATTTTTATAAAGCCATCAGCAGCATTTACTATGTTGGCATTAGAACGAAAGTTTTCCTCCATGAGAAGCACCTTGGCATTATCGTGAACCTTTTCAAATTCCAAAAGCGCTTGGGGGTATGCCGCGCGAAAACCATAAATGCTCTGATCCTCATCACCCACCATAAAAAGATTCCCACTCTTTTTCGAAAGCAGGTTTATAATCGTGTGCTGGATTTTTGAAGTATCTTGTGCCTCATCCACACAAATATATGAATAAAGATTTTGAAAATGCAAAAGTACCTGATCCCACTTTGTCAGTATACTGTATGCGTAGACCATCTGGTCGTCAAAATCCATCATACGCTTTTCATACAGGGTAGCATTATACTCCTTAAAAATAATATGCATCGGGATATCCTGATCACGTGTGCTATTCTTTATCTCATCATTTGACAGCATCATATTCTTAAAAAATGCTATCTGAGAAGCTATATCCCTAAGCTCCGCCTCTGTCGGGAAATCATCCATCGTCTTCCTGTATATCTGTGACAGAATATGCATGCGCTCACTTTCCTCAGCTATGTCAAATACTGACTGTGAGCCACGCCCACTTACCTCGCTCGCATATCTGATTATCTGGAGACAAACCGAATTAATCGTCCTAAACTGCAAACGATAAGCCATCTCCTCACCAA
This sequence comes from Lachnospiraceae bacterium, assembly GCA_024687655.1. Lineage (GTDB taxonomy): Bacteria > Bacillota > Clostridia > Lachnospirales > Lachnospiraceae > JAILEN01. The sequence goes on from JAILEN010000094.1 coordinate 5,156, forward strand.
AAAAAGAAGCAAACCGATTCGCCATGTCCTTTGCAGCCGCCACAGTATATGTCAGCGTAAGGATATTCTCAGGCACTATCCCTTTGCAATAGATCATATATCCTATTCGTGCTACAAGCACGGTTGTCTTTCCGCTTCCCGGTACAGCTAAAAGCAGGACGGCTCCATCTACTGTATTCATGGCCTCCCGCTGCTGTTCGTTTAACTTTATAGGTATTTTTAGTTTAAACTCTGAAGTATCCATAGTCATTCGTAATCCGGATCGTTTTTCAATATATATTATAATGCACTTTTTGTTTTACGCGCGCAAGGGTAGTCTACTTGGATAGAGTAAACTTATTGTCAGTTGGATAGTCAAAAAAAGATAGCTTCCAGATTTTTAGTTTTGATTTGACGCCAACATTATACTATTGTTTACCGCCTCCGTCAAAGAAGGATGCCCTGCGTCCGCTTCGCTCCCGCAGGCCGACGGAATGGAAGTTGCGCGACTATCGTCGCGGTATGATCCTTCATACTGCTTGGCTGCCTTTTATCTGACGCTGCTCAGATGTCAAGGACCTTGGTCCGAAGGGTGCTTCGCATCTTTCGTCCGCATATTCCCTCCATAAAAATGCTTTATCAACCACTACAATTATTATATCCCGCCTTTTTAAAAAAATCACTTAACGCGTAGTTGAAAAAAGAGAGGCTTCATCGTCCTCTCCTTTTCAATCTGTTTTACATATCCTTTGCTTGCACAAGTTTCTCTAGTTCGTCGTTAGTCATCAAGCTATAATTCATATTATCTTTACCTTTCTATTACAAATAATCTTTTACATTAAACGTATACTCTACACTTGGAGGAAAATTCGGATCAGCCATATCATATCCGACATAAATCGAATACCTTTTAGCCTTACCAGTTTTTCTATTAATCACGTATTTTGAAAAAGTCTGCGTCTGAGTCCACTTAACCCACACTATAATCTTATTCTTCTTTTTGATTGTATCTACAATGTAATAATTAGTCTCACCGGCTCTTTCCAACTCTTTGTTTATAGCCTTTTCTGCCTGTTTTTTCGTGATTTTTTTTGCACCTTTATAGTATATATTAATGCACACATCATTTGATATAGGCTCCGTCACAGTCACACTATCAGCATAAATTGGTTTGGCATTAACTACGATATCTCCTTGAACTAAAAATCCAATCATAATAGCCGATACCAATACACACACCATAAATCTTTCCATTTTCATTCCTACAACCTCCCATTAATTGTTAAACCTGTTATTTCCCGTTCCAAACAATAAAAAATATTAACCATTGTATAAATGTCATCACTATAATTCCTAAGGTAAAAACTCGTATTTATACGAACTATTACCTTAAGACCACCATGCTGTTCTTTTGGTTTTTGTCTTTTTGAGTATAAAGCCATACTGGCCACCTGGTTTGTATTTAACATAATAGTAGCAGGTTCCTAGACGACGTCTAGGCATATGTCATTATCTTGTTCGCATTGTTGTATGCCCGGTCTCTTGCATCAATAAGGATCGCCCTTACATCTTGATACAACTGTTCTTCGTCCTTCTCATACACAATGATTTCTTCCATAATTAACCTCCATCAGATTGGCTACACATGTGTAGCCAATTCCTTAGTTATATTCTGCATCCGCTACCGCACGAAATCGCCGCATAGCCTAACGCTTTAAAAAAGTGTCGTGGGTAATACCATCAAAAGAAAGCCCCCGTCCCAGGACGGATGATACACTACATTTTAATGCTATGTCAGAGAATTTGCAATGAATAGACGGATTGACTAAAACTTGAATCCGTCATCGTCATCCACTTCATTCCAGATCAGCATCCATCTGGGATCATGAGCATCACAACCCACTACCACTGGATAATCCGGGTCGACCAATTCCCAAAATTCTGGCCAGTACATGTTATAAGTGCTTATGGAACCCACATTCTTTTCCAGCGGTATCCTGCCATTATCCTCTGCCACCCTTATCAGCTCCATGGATGCCGTTTCCATCTGGGATGTCCAATGATCAAATCGGTGAAAGCACCTGTCCGGGTGAGCCAGCACATCAAAATATCCTGTAGCCAGACCTTCGATCTGTGCCTCAAATAATCCCATAGCAGTCTCCTCTTCCGACAGGGGAACAGAGAAGTTCCACACTCCGGGTGCGTGCTCATAGATATGCTGGCCAAGCAATAATACATCAAACCGCTCAGATGCCCTGAGCTCCTCATAATATGATTTGAAAGATGGCAGATACTCTATCTCCAGACCACAGCCTATCTGTATTGTATACGCATACTTCTCCTGTAGCGACCTTATCGATTCCACATATTCATCCAGCTCCTCATAGTCCATGCGGTTTCCAAACGGGTTCCCCGGGAAAGGAGCATGATCCGTAAATGTTATCTTGCCTGCTCCCAGCTCTATAGCCTTCTCTACATAAGCTTCATCCGGAACCATTGCAGCATGTCCGCAGCGAAATGTATGCACATGAAAGATCTCACCTTTTTCAGTTATTATCATCGCCCCCACCGTTTCTTTCCTCGATCTCCTGAGGGAGCTTTCCCCACAGTGGCGGGAATACACAGCTGTCCCCGGCAAATCCGATCGTCATCCGCTTTTCAATATCATATATGGAAATATGCTTGAACATCGTGTCTTTACACAGTATATCAAAAGACGGACATACAGACATATTTATTCCACCACCATTTTTATCAATGATCTCTATAGTTCCTTCATGAAGTTCGTGTCCTTCATTTTTCCTTACCCAGAACAGCGCCCAGTCACCGGTCTTGTATGGAGACAGATCATATGGTACATCC
>JAILEN010000109.1 GCA_024687655.1 Lachnospiraceae bacterium
ATTCCTACGTAAACTGTGGTATTATTCATTTGTGACCTCCTTTTGTATGCGGTAATCCCTGTTACCATTTGTTTTAGCAACTATAGTATACAGGTAAATCCACGTTGCTACAAAATGGAGGTCATTACATATTGTCTAAAAAGGGCTACCGTCATGCGGTAACCCTCATAATATCAATCTTTATAATATGATCCTGCACTTAGGCGGAAATCTTAGAGAACTTATAGACTGTTCTGCTATTATTTGTCTCGCCGGCCTTAAGGATGGGTGACTCGAATTTGGGGATGTTGATCGCATTCGGGAAGTACTGTGACTCGAGAGCGATTCCTCCGGCGTAAGAGAACCCCTTGCCGCCCTTCATGTGCTTATTAGGGTCTGTGTTATCGCCCACATAAAGCTGCAGGCCCGGTAGTGAAGTATATACATCCATCCTGTGGTCGGAAGCAGGGCTTTCAACGGTAGCCGCAAAGTACACATCTAGGCCGGTAATGGAAAACTCAGGCTCTTTGGTGTCCTGATTGAGGCAAAAGTTATTGTCGTATTCTCCTGCACGCTTTGATGTATCACAGTCCTCTTCGATCCTCTCACCAATGGTGTGGAAAGAAGTAAAATCAAGTGGGGTATTGGTTACTTTGCGAATGGCTCCATTTGGAATGTTTTCATCATCCGCCGGGGTAAATGAATCGGCATCGATACGGATCCGGTGCTCTAAAATATTGCCACCGGCCGGACCGTTTAAGTTAAAGTAGCTGTGATTAGTGGGATTAAAGATAGTATCCGCATCAGATGTACCCGTATAATCAAGGATAAGTGCGTTGTCATCTGTGAGGGTGTATGTGACCGTGATATGGCAGTTGCCCGGAAATCCCATCTCCATATCGGAGCTGTCATAGGAAAGCGTAACGGAATCCTCTTTTTCGGACTCGATCTGCCATATTTTTTTGGCAAGATTATGGTTGCCTGAATGTAAGTTGTTGTGGCCGTGGTCGTTTTTCTCGATTTCGTAGTGCTTGCCATTAATATCGAAGGCGCCACCGGCGATACGGTTGGCATTGGGGGCAACCGTGCAGCCATAATAGGGTTCGTTTACTAAATAATCTTCGATTTTGTCATAACCCAACACCACGTCTAAACCATCGGGTAATATAAGTTTTAATAGAATGGCTCCATAGTTCATAATAGAAGCACTCATGCCGTTTTTATTTTTAATCTTGACCCTGAGGATGTCGGCACCATCCCTTGTTGCTCCAATTTTCTTACTCATCTCTACCCTTTAGAAAAAAAAATTATTGGTCATTCCCTTTGACCGCTCCATATTATATAACATTATGACCATTATGGCAAAGGGATTTAGAATATTTCTCTCATATCAAGTATTATTTACAGGACATGAATCAGTCAAAAGCAAAAACCCTTCTGGGGCAGAACACTTGAGCAAATTTCTTCTCCAGGTTTGGTTCAGCCCTTCTTTTCATCCTCATACACCCTATCCGGCCATGAACATAGCAATCGCCGGAATAGGACAATTCTAGTGCGCCGCTGAATACTCTTCCGAATACTTTTCCGTGATCTCCGTCGGCAGTTCAAAATGCTGGTAATCCTTCCGATCTGTCCAATCTCCGCCCCACTCAAAGCCCTTTTCGATAAAAAGTCTGTAACACAGATCATCTTTTTCTATCTTGTAATCGAAATCCTGGGATCTATCCAGATAAGGGGCGCCGGTAGCCGGTTCTATCACCTCTTCTGTGGTTCCGTCATCATTCGTTACAATCTTGTGGTAGGGATTATATAACGTATTGATATCTACCGCCATTCCCAGTCCGTGTTTTGAAATCCTGTTGGTGTGTGAAATGAATCTGAAATTGAAGCTGGAGGAGTTGTTATCGCGCATCATGATCTCATCATCAGCCATATAGTTGTCCGGAAGTACCATGCGCTCTATGGGGTAACCCGCATCATAAAGCTCTTCAAAGATCTCAAGGACATCCTCAGCAATCAATTTATGAACCACCATTTCTCCCTGATGTGTATTTCCCTCTTTATCCTTGTGCAACACCAGCAGATAACGCAGATCCTCCCGGGGAACGATGCAATCCTCCTTGTACGTATTCCCTGACTTCATCCTGTCATACAGATCATCTGAGATCTCCCGAATGGAAAAACCCTCCCTGTCTTCTACGGTTGCAATCTCCTCGCTTGCTTCGACCTTATCTATATTTTCACTAATATGCTCTTCCTTTGGCGCCGTGTTACTTGAAGCAGGGCTTGTGCAAGCCGTAAAAAGTACTGATGCCAACAATATGGCTGCGAGTATAAAACAATGTCCCTTATTATAAGTCCTGTTCATCCTCCATCCTCACCTTTCTTATAAACCAAACTTCTTGTGTCGACACCCTTCAATGATCCCTGTTTTTGCGATTTTTAATCGAAATTATTATTTTTCTAATGATCAATACCAGTATGGCAAGGAAAACGATGATCGCCGCGATGCCGCCTGCAATGAGCCTAAAAGTCTCAATGCCCAGTTTGGAAAGGGTAAACGGTGATAGGGGCTCGTCGAAAAGGTCCTTATAGTAAACCATTTTCGTTTCGTATTCCTCCGGCCTGTCAGTGTGGAGCACTAATATCCTGGCGCCATGCTCATCCCCATTACCATAGGCATAAAAGCCAATTCCGGAGGTGGCAATAAAGTCAATACCCTCAACTGTGCCCACGTAGTCGTTCGTGTGGTCATGGCCGAAAAATGCAGCCTTTACACCACACTCCTTCCAGGCAGAAAACTCTCCGCCATCGATCTTTGGCGGACAGGGAGTCTCCCCGAAGCTTCCGGCGCTTATTTCGTCATCATGTTGCTTATACCAGTCACTGAAGGGATTATAGATACCGCTGATGGCGCCTTTTTCAAAGGGTTTGGCCGGGGAAAGAAGCTCAAATACCTGTGGCACGGGGATATGCTGGAAGACATAGGATACAGGCATGGCGCTTGTGCTGTAATCCGCAACGCCCTCTCTAAACCAGTTTAACTGATCCTCTTTAACATAGTCATATCCGCCGACTGCCTCCTGGGCGTAGGTGCCGCTGTCAACAAACCATAAAAGGGCCTTTGCCTCATCCTCATTTGCTTCACAAAGGGGCAGACATGTATTTCCTACCCCGGAAATATCAGGATTATCATTAAGACATCCCGGATAGTTTTTGTATATCTCAAGCTGCTCTTCCTTGCTTAAGCAGTCTTCGTCATCATGGTTGCCAAAGGTCACCACAAAGGGCAGATTTCTCTCGACTATGGGATCCATAACGGCATCGATGGCGGTCCGTACCCGGTTTTCATCATCACCGATATGGGGACCGTATATATTGTCACCAAGCAGGACTACCAGGTCAGCGTCCGCCGCATCCAGTTCTGCATCTAAAAGGTCCAGCATCACCTTTCTGGGCTTGTCAGTATCCTGGGTATCCGCCACTATCAGAACCCGGAAGCTTCCGTCATCCCGGGCATGTAAAGGCTGGCCAGCCGCCTGTATCGGAGTTACAAAAGTCAATAAAAATACAAAGGTCATGGCTAAGGCCAGAAGTTTCTTCTTCAATTATTATGCCTCCTTTTTCCTATGAATACGGGTACCCCGATCTTATCCGGAAAAAACTTTTCAACCAGGGCAAGGGATTGGATATTATGCCTGTCCAAAATGTCCATATCCCTTGCATCATACATTTCTACAGCAAACAACAATGAATGGGTCGAAAGAACGGGGATGTATTTTTTAATATCATCGCTCCATCCTGTTAAAAGCTCGGGTTTTATCTCTCCGCCGGGTGTCCTGTGAACAAGAAAGACCCCGACTATCTCATTTGATACTTCACAGTAGCAGGATACCTCCCCATCAAAATAACTGCGTGGCAAAAATGCTATGTCCTCACACAGACCAAACTTATTCATGAAAAGCATTTTTCTTATGGTATCATTGTACTGTTTAGCAGACATATCGCACCTCCGCCTGTTTTACCGATATAACTGATTTGCTCTAAACAGATCACAATATTTCATCTGTGAATCATAGAACGTATGATCTTCATCAACCGGCCACTGCGATTTCACTTCATCGTTTATGGTTTCATCTGCCTGTATTGATTCCGGATATGTGTATGCATAAAACATCGCCCTTTGCTCCCACACATCACATATTAGAGAAGGATATGCAAACTCCTTGCCTTTGCTCTTAAACAAACTTGAAACACCAGGGATATTTTTCTTTTCGAACCCTTCATCAAGCAAACGCCTAAACTGAGGATATAAATGACCGAATCCACATATGATAAGGACCTTTTGATTATCATAAAGTTTCAGTTTTTCCATTATTTTTTGATGAATATGATCATCTCTGTCATCTGTGGTCGTGTTTCGTTTGTAATTCTCATTATCCACTTTCCAGTAATCCACCATCTCTACAGGAATATCATTATCCTGACAATAGCAATATGTGATACACATATCAACGGGGCCGTCCACTATTCCATACTGCTCGTAGTTTTCTTCTCTTGCCTCGATAAAAACCACATCAGGAT
>JAILEN010000131.1 GCA_024687655.1 Lachnospiraceae bacterium
TCCATGAACCTGGTGGAGGATCGTTTGGTAAAGCTCATAAAGAGTCTTTTGGATATGGAGGATGATGATGAGGCCGGCTTTGTCCACAACACCAAGATCTCCCTTTCCCTGGACTTTATAGAGGAGACCAGACAGGAGCTGGACAGACAAAGGGCAGCCTGGGATGAACTTGTAAGCTAAGGAGGATTATTTAATGGGATTTAATGTGGCAATAGACGGACCTGCGGGAGCGGGCAAGAGTACCATAGCAAAAAGGCTGGCGAAGGAGCTGGGCTTCATATATGTGGACACCGGTGCCATGTACCGGGGTATCGCACTTTACATGATAAGAGCGGGCATCGACAGTCATGATGAGGCGGCGGTATCCGCAGCAGTGCCGGATGCCGGGGTGTCGATCAAATACGAGGACGGTGTCCAAAAGATAATTTTAAACGGGGAGGACGTCAGCGGCCTGATCCGTACCGAGGAGGTGTCTGCGGCAGCCAGCACCACATCCGCATATAAGGCAGTCAGAGCCAGACTATTGGATCTCCAGCGAGACCTGGCGGCAGAAAATGACGTGATCATGGACGGCAGGGATATCGGTACCACCATTTTGCCTGATGCCGATGTAAAGATCTATCTGACAGCCAGTGTGGAGTGCAGGGCAAAGCGCCGCTATGATGAGCTTACCGCCAAGGGTGAGAGCCATGAGCTTTCAAAAATAGAGGAGGACATCAGGCAGAGAGACCATCAGGATATGACCAGGGAGATCTCACCTCTTAAAAAAGCAGATGACGCAGTAGAGGTGGACAGCTCAGAGATGAACATCGATGAGGTGGTCGCGGCTATCCGGGAAATTATCAATAAGTAAAAGATTCTTCGCTGCGCTCAGAACGACAAAACGGAACACTTCCATGTCATCCTGAGCGAGGGCGCAAGCCCGAGTCGAAGGATCTTTTCCAGGAGAGTAAGTTGAAAGTAACAGTAGCAAAAACCGCCGGGTTCTGCTTTGGTGTAAAGCGGGCCATCGAGACGGTGGAGTCAGAGATCAAAAACAACGAACCTGACATGCCCATCTACACCTACGGCCCCATTATCCATAACGAGACGGTGACGGATGACCTGGAAAAAAGGGGAGTGACCATCATACCCGAGGGAGAGGACCCTGCAAAATATCAGCGGGGGACGGTGATCATCCGTTCCCATGGAGTGAGCCGCAAGGTGGAGGATGAGCTTAAAAAAGCAGGTCATCGGGTGGTGGACGCCACCTGTCCTTTTGTAAAAAAGATCCACAGGATAGTAGAGGAATATGACGAAAAGGGTTATCGCATAGTCATTACCGGCGATAAGGATCATCCCGAGGTGTATGGTATCATGGGATGGATAAAAAGCGGCCGCTGTGACTGTATTTTGAGTGCCGATGACTTTGAAAAACTGGACATAAAACCTGATGAAAAAGTGTGTCTCGTCTCCCAAACCACCTTTAATCACAAGAAATTTAAAGAATTAGTTGAAATTATAATTGAAAAAGGGTATGATGTATGTGCTAAAAATACAATCTGCTCTGCTACGGAGGAGCGCCAGAAGGAGGCGGCCGAGCTTGCAGGAACAGCCGATGCCATGATAGTTATCGGTGGCAAGTCCTCGTCTAATTCGCGGAAGCTCTTTGAAATTTGTGCGGCAGTTTGTAGTGATACTTACTTTATCCAGTCAATGAGCGATCTTGATGTATCGTCACTTTCTTCCAGTGAAAATGTAGGTATTACCGCGGGGGCATCCACCCCAAACAAAATTATCGAGGAGGTTCAAAAGAAATGTCAGAAATGAGTTTTGAACAGATGTTGGATGAAACTTTTAAAACAATAAGAATGGGAGAAGTGGTCGAAGGTACTGTAATATCCGTTAAGCCGGACGAGATCGTACTCAATATCGGTTACAAGTCAGACGGTATTATCACACGCAGCGAGTACACCAATGACAACAATCTGGACCTTACCACAGTCGTCAAGGTTGACGATACCATGGAAGCCAAGGTTATCAAGGTTAATGATGGTGAGGGTCAGGTACTTTTATCCTACAAGCGTCTTGCTCAGGAGGCAGGCAACAAGCGTCTCGAGGAGGCATTTGAGAATCATGAGGTACTCAAGGCCAAGGTTGTTCAGGTACTCAACGGCGGACTTTCAGTGGTAGTTGACGAGGCTCGCGTATTCATTCCCGCAAGCCTGGTTTCAGATGTATATGAAAAGGACCTTAACAAGTTCAAGGATCAGGAGATCGAGTTCGTGCTTATCGAGTGCAATCCCCATAAGCGTCGCATCATCGGTGATCGCAAGCAGCTTCTGGTTGCTGAGAAGGAAAAGGCTCAGACAGAGCTCCTGTCCAAGATCGCAGTTGGCGATGTTATCGAGGGCACAGTCAAGAACATCACCAACTTCGGTGTATTCATCGATCTCGGCGGCGTAGACGGACTTCTTCATATTTCAGAGATGTCCTGGGGCCGTGTTGAGAATCCTTCCAAGATCTTCAAGGTTGGTGATCCCGTCAAGGTATTCATCAAGGACATCAACGACAAGAAGATCGCTCTTTCTGCCAAGTTCCCTGAGGAGAACCCCTGGAACGGTGCAGCTGAGCGTTTTGCAGTTGGCAATGTAGTAAAGGGCAAGGTAGCACGCATGACAGACTTCGGTGCTTTCGTAGAGCTGTCACAGGGTGTGGACGCGCTTTTACATGTTTCCCAGATTGCACGTGAGCACATCGAGAAGCCCTCTGATGTTCTCAAGGTTGGCCAGGAGGTTGAGGCCAAGATCGTTGAGTTCAGAGAGGATGAGCACAAGATCTCACTTTCCATGAAGGCACTTTTAGAGCCCGTCAAGGAAGAGTCTGCTGAGGAGGCACCCGCAGAGGCTCCTGCAGAGGCTCCTGCAGAGGCAGAGGCTGTTGCTGAGGAGACAGCAGAGGCATAGAGTCATAACAAGGGGGATATGCTTATGGCAGATGTTTACGAGAAGTTTAAAGATGACGTAATGAGCCTTACCAAGATCGATCTTTCGGCCTACAAGGAGAAGCAGATGCGCCGTCGAATCGATTCTCTGGTCACCAAGCGTGAGTGTAAGTCCTATGACGAGTACGTGGCTCTTTTAAAAAAGGATAAGGAGGTTTTCGAGGAGTTCGTCAATTTCCTTACCATCAATGTGTCCGAGTTTTACCGCAATCCCGATCAGTGGGAGCTTATGGTCAAGACCTATGTGCCTGAGCTCATCGAGAAGTTCGGCAAGAGACTCAAGATATGGTCGGCAGCCTGCTCCACCGGAGACGAGCCCTATTCACTGGTCATGGCTCTTTCGGAACTTATCGACATGCGTGACATCAAGATAATTGCCACCGATATAGATAAGCAGGTTCTGGCTCAGGCCAAGACAGGACTCTACAATGCCAAGAGTATTGCCGGAGTTCCCGATCATTACAAGAAAAAGTATTTCACTCAGATCGGTGAGTCCTATCAGATCTCTGATGAGATCAAGAGTCATGTAGAGTTTCGCGAGGGCAACCTGCTCCGTGACAAGTACCCTGACAAGTGCCATATGATCGTATGCCGTAACGTGCTCATCTACTTTACAGAGGAGGCCAAGCACGAGGTATACCAGAAGTTTAATGATGCACTTGTTGATGACGGTATCCTGTTCATCGGCAGCACAGAGCAGATCATGGATTACAAGTCCATAGGCTACAAGCGCCGCTCATCCTTCTACTATCAGAGAGATCTGACACAGAAGGGATGATGACATCGTAATACGATATATGATATAATCCTCTTGTACGTTACGTATGAGAGGATTATTTGTTTTATGGAAGATTATATTTTAGAGACTGAGCGCTGCTATGTCAGGGAGATGACGGTGGAGGACGTGCCGGCCGAGTTCGAGCTTTACGACAGCCCCCACATGGTGGATTTCATCGAGCCTCTTTTGAGTTTCGAGGAGGAGGTGGAGTACCACAGGCTTTACATCGAAAAGATATACGGCAAGTACGGATACGGTATGTGGTCGGTGATAGAAAAGTCTACAGGGCGGCTTATCGGTGAGGCGGGACTGGAGCACAGGGTGGACATCAACAGGGAAAAGTTTCCCTATGACTGGATGTTCGATGATAAGTGCTCGGAGCTGGGCTTTTGCTTTGCGGAGGATCTGTGGGGACAGGGCTATTGCACAGAGGTATGCCGGGCCATACTGGATTACGGCATCAATACTTTGGGCCATAACTGTTTTTTTGCCCGTGCTGTCAGGGAAAACGGAGCATCCGTGCGTGTGCTTCAAAAGCTGGGCTTTGAAAATTACGAGGGCAAATATTATATACTCAGGGTTTAGTACTTGAGTCTTTAAAGCGGCAAAGGATTCACTTGCTATCATAGGAGACGACATTTTGTGGACATGAAAATGATATAATGTGTTTATCGCGCTAATACATTAGCAGGACACATTTTTAAGGAGGTAGATATCATGTGGACTATCAGAGAGGTTAAGGAGAGAGGCAAGGCTGCATTCAAGGCAAATTTTTGGAGATCGGTATTTGTAGCTTTCATCCTCACATTATGTGCAGGTGCGGCAGGAGCAGCATCAGGCAGTATGGGTTCCAATACCATCCGGCAGGAGTCCGGGTCCGAGGACAACCATATTGACGCTGAGGAGTTTAACACATTTTTGGACAATGAGCTGGCCAAGCAGGGGATTACACTGTCAGATGAGGACAAGCAGATTATGGTTGGGGCAGTGATCCTTGTTTTACTGGCGGTTATGGGTATAGCCATTGTGATAGGTTCTATTGTCAGGTTGTTGCTCTTCAATCCACTTGCTGTGGGATGCAATGGGTTTTTCCTTAAGAATATTGAGGGTGAAAAGGATCTGGACAGTATGAGCCTGGGCTTTAAGCATTATGGCAGGAATGTGCTTACCATGTTTTTGATGCAGGTCTTTTTGACGCTGTGGACCATGCTTTTCATTATTCCGGGACTTATCAAGCTGTATTCATACCGGATGGTCCCCTACATCCTGGCAGAGGATCCCGATGTGGGTGCGGTTGAGGCCATTACCAGATCCCGTCAGATAATGAAGGGCAACAAATGGAAGGCCTTTGTGCTGGATTTTTCCTTCATCGGATGGTTCATCCTTGAGGCTCTTACCCTGGGTATCCTGGGCGTGTTCTATGTGAACCCTTACTACTACAGCACCGATGCGGCACTGTATGAGGCCATCAAGTAAATAAATCTATGATACAGGATTATCTCGAACAGTTTGGAGAATATTTTAAGTCTTAGATCTTTTTTATAAGGGATCCGGCATAATCCGCCAGGAATCCTTCGGAAACATCTTCACATTTTATCTCTACAAAGAGCTGCTTTTCCCGGCAGCTCTTTTTGAATGTGAGAGCATCCCCCGCATCAAAAAACACATGCCCCTTTTCGTCGGACATGGGCAAAAACGTGCCGGTATGCCTGGTGCAGCAATTATCCTTTGTGGCTTTTTCGAGCCTGGACTTATCTATGGTGGATGCCAGGGACCTGGGTATCAAAAGATCCTCATCGGGGATGTAGCAGTAGTCCCGGTAGTTTTTATAGAAGTGCTTAAGCTCCCCCATGAAGGGATGCAGCATGACAGTGATACCCTCATTTTTAATGGCGATATCGTAATACTCCCCGGATATCCGGATGTCCTGATGGAGTGCCATGGGGATCCTGATCATGATTTCATGTGGCTGTGATATGTCGCAGCTTACGTCAAAGTGATCTGAGCGGCACAGCATTTTAAGCTCCAGCACATTAAGGACCGTCAGCATGCCTGTGATATCCTCATGGTTATGTAAAAGCAGAGTATCCAGGGCATCCTTGGTGGGGTGCTTACAGTATTCCATGTATATCTCGATGAGCTGTCCGCCGTTATATTTATCCTCCCGGAACAGACCATAGTATTGCTCAATGGTTTTCTGCCTGCAATTGGGAGTATTAAAATATTTGCTGAATTTTTTAGCCACCTTAAAAAGATCCAGGGAACTGACGTTGTTCATGACCCCGGTATCCAGCCCGTGCTTTTTGGCCCTATCCCTGATAAAGGGTATGTCGAAGCTCTCGCCGTTGAAGGTGATGACACTGTTATATTCTCCCAGCATATCCAAAAATGCCATGAGAGTATCAGCCTCATCCTCCGGGGTGGGGGCAAAGAGCAGCTCCACCGTCACCTCGCCTTTTTTTCTATATCCGCATCCTATGAGATACACACTGCACCTGTCCCGGGACAGCCCCGTACACTCGATATCGAAAAGAAGAGCATCTTCCGACAGAAGCTCCTCAAGATTACAATCAAAATCTGAAGTTTTATACTTGTATGTATACTTTTCCATCTTAAATAAACCAGTGAGGGCGGGGCGGAGGTGGTGTGAGTGTGCTTTCGCAGACCTTTAAGCGAGAGCGTTCCGAGAATCCGTCGTACAGCCGTTAGGCAGACGACTTTAGGAGTATGCCTTACGGATGTTCGACTAGTCGAGGTAGAGCGGAGCGGGTCCAGAAAGTATACTCACACCATCTCCGTCCTGCCCGGACAACCGGAGTGGTACAAAAAAAGCTGCCCTTGCGGGCAGCCTGTAGTTCGTAAATACTATGCACGCTCAACTTTGCCGGAACGCAAGCATGATGTACAAACATAAAGCCTCTTGGGAGTACCGTCCACCTTGCAACGAACAGACTTCACATTAGACTTCCACATACGATTAGATCTCCTGTGTGAGTGGCTCACCTTAATACCGAAATGAGCACCCTTGCCACATACTGCACACTTTGCCATGCCAAACACCTCCTTTATGGGATACTACCGGGTCTCCCCGGATAATCATCAAACTATCGTCGCATAGACGCAACGAATGTATTCTATCAGAGAATTCATCATTTTGCAAGTGTTTTTTTCGTTGTTTTTTTTCCAAAATGTAGTAAAATAGATACGATATATTTTTTACCAAATATGGAGGTTATGATATGCAGGGACAGGGACTTATGGATACCGGCAAGGGCAAGATCGTCATCGATGCCGATGTGATCGCCACCTATGCAGGCTCTGTTGCAGTAGAGTGCTTTGGTATAGTGGGTATGGCTGCAGTCAATATGAAGGACGGACTGGTCAAGCTCCTCAAGAGCGATTATCTCAGCCACGGTATTGATGTTGTTGTGGAGGATAACGAGATATCACTGGACTTTCATGTGATCATTTCATACGGCATCAGTATCAGCACCGTTACCGATAACTTAGACGAGACCGTCAGGTACAAGGTGGAGGAATTCACCGGCATGAAGGTCAGGGCTATCAATGTTTATGTAGAGGGCGTCCGCGTCATCGATTAAGGAGGTTTGCTTTGGAGATAACATCGATCACAGCAGCCGAGTTTTCGAAGATGTTTCTTGCGGCTGCCAAGTTTTTAGAGGCAAAAAAAGATATCATTAATGAGCTGAATGTCTTTCCGGTTCCCGATGGAGATACCGGTACTAATATGACCATGACCATCATGTCTGCGGCCAACGAGGTTGCAGCTCTTAAGGATCCTGACATGAACACTCTTTGCAAGGCCATGTCATCGGGGTCACTTCGTGGCGCCAGGGGTAATTCGGGAGTTATTTTATCCCAGCTTTTCAGAGGCTTTACCAAGGTAGCCAAGACTCATGATGAGCTTACGGTGGAGATACTCAACGAGTGCTGTCAGAAGTCTGTGGAGACTGCTTACAAGGCTGTTATGAAGCCAAAGGAGGGCACCATACTTACGGTTGCCAAGGCAGTGGCTGACAAGTCGGCACAGATATCGCCGGATACGGATGATCTGGTCAAGTATTATGAGGCCTGCCTTAAGGCTGCAGAGGAGACTCTGGAAAAGACTCCCGATATGCTTCCCGTATTAAAACAGGCGGGAGTGGTTGATTCCGGCGGACAGGGACTGGTGGAGGTTCTTCGCGGCGGCTTTGCCATGCTGACCGGCGAGGAGGTCGATATCAGTTTCGGTACCGAGGCAGAGGGCCCTGCGGATCTGGAGATGCCCAAGTATCTCTATCGCATGTCCTTCAATATAAAGAGCACTGAAAAGATCTCCAACAAGGACGTGATGGATTACAAGGTCTATCTGGAGTCCATCGGTGAGGATATCAAGGTGGAGGCCAGAAACGAGACCATGGAGGCCATCATCATGACCAACGAGCCCGGCCGTGTCATCTCTAAGGCATCCAAGATAGGTACACTTTCCCAGGTTTCAATCATCAATATAGTGGACGATGATGTGGCTGAGGAGAAGAAGGCCGAAAAAAAGGAGTCATCCCCACAGGAGACATCTGAGGAGGTGAGCAGTGATGAGCCCCGCAAGGATATGGGCTTTGTAGCTGTTTCCATCGGCGAGGGCATGAACGAGATCTTCAGGGAGCTGGGTGCCGACCATATTATTGAGGGCGGTCAGACTATGAACCCCAGCACCGATGATATTTTATCGGCTGTGGAAAAGGTCAATGCGGATACGGTTTTCGTCCTTCCAAACAATAAGAATATCATCCTTGCTGCCAATCAGGCGGTAAAGATGTGTGCAGATAAAAAGGTTATAGTGATCCCCACCAAGACCCTTCCTCAGGGTATCACGGCCCTTATCAATTTTGCCGTGGAGCAGAGCCCCGAGGATAATGAAAAGGCCATGACCGATTCACTTTCCACGGTGAAGTCCGGTGAGGTCACCTATGCGGTACGTGATACGGTGATCGATGACAAGGAGATCTCCCAGGGCGACTATATGGGCATAGGAGATACGGGCATTCTGGCAGTCAATACCGATCTGACTGAGGTGATGCTCACCATGCTGGAGGAGATGGTGGATGAGGACTCATCCCTTATCAGTCTTTACTATGGCCAGGAGGTCAAAAAGAAGAACGCAACCAAGATGCAAAAGGCTGTTGCCGACAAGTTCCCCAATCTGGAGATCGAATTGGCAGAGGGCGGCCAGCCGGTATATTATTACGTGACCTCAGTGGAGTGATCGGTTCTCATTTCGGCAATGTGGTTTGTCATCCTGAGCGTAGAAGCTTCTGTCAGAGACAGAAGCCTGAAGAAGTCATCGAAGATGACTTCAACCAAGCGAAGGATCTTTAACGGAGATAAAATGTATAATTTAGGAGATCCCATAGACAGTGTGACCGGCATCGGCGCAAAGCAAAAGAGTGCTTATGAGCGGATGGACATCAGGACTGTCAGGGATCTTCTTTTTTATGTTCCCAGGACCCACATCATTTACCCAGACCCCATAGACGAGCCCCATGGGGATTATGGCGAGACCCCTGTGGCTCTTCGTATCCGGGTGACAGAGGCGGCTGAGAACAAAAAGGCCCGCATCCCCATAACCCTTTTATTCGCCTTTGCAGGTGAAATGTCCGTTCAGATGATCTGGTTTCGATCCCAGTATATCAAAAAGCAGTTAAAGGTCGGCCAGACCTATATCTTCTATGGCAAGGTTATCCGTATCAATGATCATAAGTACAAGCTGGGGGAGCCGGCAGTCCATACTCCCGAAGCCTACGATGAGCTTCAGTCAGCCATGCAGCCCGTGTACAGCCTCACCCGTGGGATGACCTCGGGCAGGATAAAAAAGGCTGTGACCGAGGCCATGGCACATACTGTGATAGAGGAATATCTGCCGGATGAGCTTTTGAAAAAAAGAGAGCTTTTGTCTATTGCGGATGCGTTGGAGCATATCCATTTTCCTGTGGACATTGAGGATCTGACCCGGGCCAGGGACAGGCTGGTTTATGACGAGCTTTTGTATTTCTTTTTCGCAAGCCGCATGGCCAGAGAGGGCGTATCGGCGGTGGAAAACCGCTTTTCGCTGGACAGTGATGAATATGTAAAAAAGGTGCGTCAGGGACTGCCCTTTGAACTTACCCCGGGGCAGAGTGCCGCTGTATCGGATTGCTTTGGGGATTTTAAAAGTGAGTATGTGAGCCAGCGCCTGATCCAGGGTGACGTGGGCTGCGGTAAGACCATCATCGCTTTTTTATGCATGACGCTTTTCGTGGAAAATGGATACCAGGCCGCCATCATGGCACCTACGGAGATCCTGGCGGGACAGCATAAAAAGACCTTTGAGTCCTATATCCAGCATTTTGATCTGCCATATCGGGTGGTATTTCTCACAGGCTCCATGAGCGCCGCTCAGAAGAAAGAGGCTTATAAGGTCATGGCCTCGGATGAGCCCTGCTACATCGTGGGGACCCATGCGCTTTTCCAGAAAAAGCCGGAGTATGGCAAACTGGGACTGGTGATAACCGATGAGCAGCACAGGTTCGGGGTGAAGCAGAGGAGCGATCTGTCCAAAAAGGGCGAGGATCCTTTTGTGATCGTCATGTCGGCGACTCCCATCCCACGGACACTTTCCATGATACTTTACGGGGACATGCTGATCTCCGTGATCTCTGATGTGCCCACTGACCGGGTGCCCAGGAAAAACGAGGTGATCGATGCATCCCGTCGGGGATGGGCCTACGGAGTGATCCGTGATGAGGTTAGGGCGGGCCACCAGGCCTACGTGATCTGTCCTCTGGTTCAGGAGAGTGAGCGGACGGAGGCGGCGGATGTACAGACCTACTCCGAGGCCATCCGTGATTTCTACAGAGGTGAGGTCTCCGTGGGGATGCTCCACGGACGGATGAGTGCTGATGAAAAGGACGAGGTGATGCAGTCCTTTTTGGATAAAAAGATCGATGTGCTGGTGTCTACAACCGTTGTGGAGGTGGGCGTGAACATCAAAAATGCCACGGTGATGCTGGTGGAGGATGCCAACCGCTTCGGTCTGGCACAGCTGCATCAGCTGAGGGGGCGTATCGGTCGTGGTGATGCGCCATCCCTCTGTATCTTTGTGGACCAGAAAAAGGACGGGCAGGAGTCAAAGCGTCTTCAGATTTTAGCTGAGTCCAACGACGGTTTTTATATTGCCAATGAGGATTTAAAGCTCCGGGGACCCGGGGACTTTTTCGGTATCCGCCAGAGTGGGGACTTTTCCTTCAGGATAGCTGACATCTATCAGGATGCCGGGCTTTTGCGTGCTGCCTCAGAGGATGTGGCGGCCATATTTGATGCGGATCCCACGCTGTCCGCACCCGAGCATGCGGCCCTGTCCGATTTCATGATACATGAGCAGCAGATGCTGTATTCAAATCTGTAAAAAATGATTGAGATGAGAGAGGATCTGTGTTATCATCCTCTTGTCTGAATTTCTGATATGGGCGTTTCGCCCTGTTCGTTTTATTATTCCCGGTTAGGAGGATAATTGTATAGTAGAGTTTCTACCGGCATTTTGCACGGTATTGAGGGTATCTGCGTCATGGTGGAGGCAGATATCAGCGACGGCCTGCCTGTTTTTGATATGGTGGGTGCCCTGGGAAGCGAGGTAAAGGAGGGACGTGAGCGGGTGCGCACGGCCCTGAAAAACTGCGGCTTTGTCTTCCCGGCGAAGAGGATCACCATAAATATCACCCCAGCGGGGATCAAAAAAACCGGAGCGGGCTTTGACCTGCCCATAGCCGTATCCCTTTTGGCGGCACAGGGTGTGATCACAGACCCTCGTCCCGGTGACGTGATGATAATAGGAGAGATGGGTCTGGATGGGACCATACATCCCGTGGAGGGGATACTCCCCATGGTCTCCGGTGGCATGGATGCAGGCAGACATACCTGTATCGTATCCCGTGAAAACTACCATGAGGCCTGTCTGGTGCCCGGGATAGAGGTGATCCCAGTGGCCGGGATTACCGATGTCATCGCATATCTGAATGATGGCACACAGCCTGACAGGACTGATATCCGGGCTTTGGATAATGTGATCGAAGAGGAAAATGACTTTGATTTTTCCGATGTGAACGGGCAGTCCTTTGTGAAGAGGGCCTGTGAGATAGCCGCAGCGGGGATGCACAATCTTCTTTTGATGGGACCGCCGGGAGCAGGCAAGACCTTTGCCGCCAGGTGTATCCCTTCAATACTTCCGCCCATGACTAAAAAGGAGCAGATCGAGCTTTCAAAGATATACAGTGTTTGCGGGCTTTTCGGCGAGAGGGAGAGGCTTTTGGAAAAGCGTCCTTTTCGCAGTCCCCATCACACCATATCCACAGCGGGTCTGGTGGGCGGCGGAGGCGGCAGCGGACAGGGGAGCATCCGTCCCGGAGAGATATCCCTGGCTTCTTCCGGGGTACTGTTTTTGGACGAGCTCCCGGAATTTCGTCCCAGCACCCTGGAGATACTCAGGCAGCCACTGGAGGACAGGGTGGTCAGCATCTCCAGGGTATCAGGTGACTATACCTTTCCGGCGGATTTCATCCTTGTTGCTGCCATGAATCCCTGCA
>JAILEN010000134.1 GCA_024687655.1 Lachnospiraceae bacterium
GGCCATGCCTACCACACTACCGTCTGAATTCTTAAGAGGCATATAGTAAACATAGTATTTTTGTCCGGCTATCACAACATCTGATGCGTGATACTCCTCACCCTGGTTCAAAACCTTTTCAATGATCTTCTCACCTGCATCGGTGCCCTCGGCTGAATTACCGTTCTCATCCACAACGGAGGTGATCCGACGTGTAGGTCCGTAGAAAATGGTGTACTCCAGATTGTTGGCCTCATGAAGATCCATGATCTGCTCCAGATACTCGTCATGGACAGGCTGACCGCCCTTTGTCAGACCGTTTTCCTCATCATAGGCCCAGTCGCCGTCCCATTCATTGGAAAACTGACTCTCCATCTGATAGGCTGCCATATGAAGTTCCTCCTCATAGGATGTAACATAAGCCTCTCTCACGTTGCTGGCACCCAAATAGGTCAGCACCACCGTAAGTCCCAGCGTCAGTACCATAGCCACGATTAAAATGTTGCCAACCAGTCTCCTGTTTTTCTTTTTTTTGTTTTCCATTGCTGCCTCCATTTCTGGTTACATGGATTAACGTGTTCCGTATCATCAGCCTACATATGCTGCTTCATCCAGTCATATATATAGGCATATACATCCTGCCTGTCCATCTCATTAAGTATCTCGTGTCTATCCCCGGGGAATAGATGCATGGTCACATCACGTATCCCTGCATTTTTATACTTATTGAATGCCTCGGTGACTCCTGCTCCCAGTCCTCCCACGGGATCCTGCTCCCCTGACACAAAAAGTATGGGCAGATCCCTGTTGATCCTGGCGATATTCTCATCCCGGCCGGTAAAGCCTGCGGAATTAATAAGTAGCCTGTACCCGTTGAGTGAGAAAACGAAGGTGTCCTTGGGATCGCTGTAATACTTTTTGACACTCTCCACATTGGTAGAAAGCCAGCTCTTTTCCGGCTCGGAGCCATCCGTGGAAAAGCCCTTGTAGGGTGCGTCATACATGAGATTGATAACAAACTGCGGCGCCCTCTTATCCCATCCTCCAAAGGTCTTGACCACCTTAAGCACCGTCATGCCCGCCTTGCAGGCACTCTCCTGCACCGTGCCGGTACCCATGATGATCACTCCGGAAACTCCCGTAAACTCAGAGGACTTCAGTGTGAGCATATGCCTGGTCAGATATGACCCCATGCTGTGTCCCAGGATAAAATAGGGAATGTCCGGATACTGGTCCTTTATTATCTTATAGTTGGAAAAAATGTCCTCTACACAGGTCTCTGAGGGTGTGTCAGTGTGAAGTACACCCCAGTCACCGGGATCCCTGACCGAATCACCGTGGCCAATGTGATCGTGGCCCATGACCACGAAGCCCTGTGAGTTGAGATACTCTGCGAACTCGTCATAGCGCTCGATATACTCGATCATACCGTGCACCAACTGGATGACACCCACCGGCTGTCCCTCGGGAGTCCACTTGACAGCGTGAATCTCGGTACCGTCCCTGTCGCAGGATCTGAAACTGTAATACTCCTTCATTATATAAAAAACCTCCCTGAGTCATCCCCAGTGTGACCGTTTCCAAATTTAAAATGGCACAGAAAAGACGACAATCATATAAAGATAGTTTACTCTTTCTTACATTAATATGCAAGACTAAAAGTAAACCTATGATCCTTAGTAAAGATCCTTCGCTTCGCTCAGGATGACATGAAGGAAAACCTCCAGGATGGCTTGTGTCATTCTGAGCGTAGGGAAGGTTCTGTCAGAGACAGAACCTTGAAGAAGTCATCGGAGATGACTTCAACCTAGCGAAGGGTCTTATACTATCATCATGGCATCTCCGAAGGAGAAAAACCGGTACTTCTCCCTCACCGCCTCCTCGTATGCCGCCAGCACATTTTTCCGTCCGGCCATGGCCGAAACCAGCATCAGAAGGGTGGACTGAGGCAGATGGAAGTTGGTGATGAGTGCATCAACAACCAGGAATTCGTAGCCCGGATAGATGAAAATCTCCGTTTCGTCCGAATCAGCCCTGACCCAGATGGGTTCACCCTTTTCATCGACCCCGTTTCCCGTTTCGAGGGTAGTTTTTAACTCTCTTTTCAGCTTGCCGGCACAAGCCTCCAGGGTCCTGGTACTGGTGGTGCCAACGGAAATAATACGTCCGCCACGCCTTTTTGTCTCATTGATGAGATCAGCTGCCTCCCGGGTTATTTTGTAGGATTCGCTGTGCATTTGGTGATCCGTGATCTCCTCCGCAGAGACGGGTCTGAAGGTCCCCAACCCCACATGAAGTGTGACCTCCGCTATATCCACTCCCATATCCCGTACCTGTTGCAAAAGCTCCGGAGTAAAATGAAGTCCCGCCGTAGGCGCTGCCGCAGATCCGTCATATTTCGCATATACTGTCTGGTAGCGGTTTTTATCCGCCAGCTTGTGGGTGATATATGGAGGCAGGGGCATCTCTCCCAGGGCATCCAGCACTTCTTCAAAGATGCCGTCGTAGGAAAACTCCACCACCCTGTTACCATCTTCGTGTACCTCCACAACCTGAGCCTTCAAAAGTCCGTCACCAAAGGATATGTTTGCACCCTCCCTGAGCCGCTTGCCGGGCTTGGCCAGGCACTCCCACCTGTCAGCGTCCAGTCTTTTTAGAAGCAATATCTCCGCCACTCCACCGGTAGGGTCACGGTGCCCGATGAGTCTGGCGGGGATAACCCGGGTGTTGTTGATCACCAGGCAGTCCCCGGGCCGCAGATACTCCGTCACATCATAAAAATGGCGATGGGTCACACCGCCATTTTTCCTGTCCAGCACCATGAGTCTGGATGAGTCTCTTTTTAAAAGTGGATCCTGAGCTATCAGCTCCTCAGGCAAATAATAATCAAAATCGGAAGTCCTCATAGTACACCTACTGCTTTCAGCGCTTTTTTGCATCCCACCACTATGGGTGCATCATCCGGCAGATAAAATACATTCTCGCCCTTGATATCGTACTCTGCCAGCTTGTTGTCGGAAATAATAGCCGACAACAGGGGCAGATCTCCTGTATCCAGCATATCCGCCATACCCTCATCCGGGAGACGGTTGGCTATAACCCCCACCTTGTCACACATCATCAGGTTGTCGGAGACAGACTTGATAGTCTGGATCACCTGACATCCCTTTTTGCTGGCGTCGGTGATCAAAAGAAGGTGCGTCACCTTTTCCATTACACGGCGATTGATCTGCTCGATGCCTGCCTCACCGTCGATGACCACATAGTCAAAATTGGATGACAGCAGTCCGATGACCTCCTTCAGATATGAGTTGATCTTGCAGTAGCAGCCTGCCGCCTCGGGACGACCAACTGCGATGAAGCTGTAACCGTCCTGCTCCACCAGGGCGTCCATGATACGATACTTGGCCTCGCCCAAAAGCTCTATGGCTGTCTTGGTGTCTCCGTTTTCCACGGTACTAACCACCTCTCGGCGGATATCGTCGATGGTACTCTCCACCTCCACGCCCAGTGCGGTGGATAGTCCCACTGCGGGATCAGCATCGATGGCCAGTATCTTTTTATCAGGGTAAGCCTCACAGAGGAGCTTTACCATAACAGCGGAGCAGGAAGTTTTTCCTACTCCGCCCTTGCCTGCTACTGCTATTATTTTAGGTGTTGACATAACATACCTTTCCGGGATCCTTATCTGTTCTCGTAACGTTTTTCAACAACATCCCAGTCAATGATCTTCCAGATCTCATCCACGTACTTGGGACGGAGATTCTTATAATCAAGATAGTACGCATGCTCCCATACATCAATGGTCAAAAGCGGTGTATGACCCGTGCCCTGGGAGATGGGGTTCTCCTGGTTGGCAGACTGTGACAGGTAGAGCTTGCCTGCGGCATCTGCGGAAAGCCATGCCCAGCCGCTGCCGAACTGGCCTACTGCCAGGCCCGACATTTTTTCCTTGAAAGCATCAAAACTGCCGAAGTCTGCATCAATCTGAGCTGCTATCGCTCCTGTGGGCCTGTTGTCATCCCTGGGTGCTCGAAGCTGCTCGAAATAGATGTTGTGATTGTAAAAACCACCGCCGTTGTTCAATACTGCAGTACGGGTGGCTGCATCAGAGATCTGATCGAGATTAGCCAGAACCTCCTCGATGGGCTTATCTGCAACCCCTGCCTTCTCTGCTGCCGCATTGAGGTTGGTGGTGTAGGTGGCATGATGCTTGCCATGATGGGTCTCCACTGTCTCCCTGCCGATGACCGGCTCCAAAGCATCTGCTGCATAAGCTAATTTGATCTGTTCATACATAAAATATTTCCCCCTTTCATTATAAGATCCTTCGCTCAGTTGAAGTCATCTCCGATGACTTCTTCGGGTTTCTGCCTCTGGCAGAAACTTCACCACGCTCAGGAT
>JAILEN010000145.1 GCA_024687655.1 Lachnospiraceae bacterium
TCTCTGAGACTGCTGCTAAGCTGTCCATCGAGGATGCTGCTGAGCGTGCAGCTGCATCCTCGATTGAAAGTGAAGCTGCCTTCTTGGCAAGGTCATCGAGGCTTAAGTTTGACATCTCAACCAGCTCATCCTTGGTATACGGAAGCTGATCTACGAAGTACTTCTCATAGCCTGCATAGTCATCGGGAGATGCAACGTAAAGGTAAGGGAACATGATCTCATTGAATTTGCCTGAGAGATCTGTGTATCCATCAGAACCCTTGCATGCATTGTAAACCATCATGAATGCGAACAGAGGATCGCAGTAATGTCCACCTGACTCACCAGCCATGGAACCATCCTGAAGTCTCTCACCAAGGTCATCAAGGAAGTCGGTTGAAACAACGTCGATCTGTCCTGTTTTGCCTGCTGTCTCGATAGCTGCTATTGCACCAAGGAGGGGCTCACCGCCGCCACCTGCGGGAATGATAGCATCGAGGTTGGGATCTGCCTGCATCAGAGCGTTAGCTGCGTCTGTACCACCCTCAGCGGTAGTACCTGCGTACTGAGGCTCGGAAAGTGTAGCGGGATCATCGGGATGAGCTGCATTCCAATTCTCTACGCCTGCCTGATAACCCTGATAACGGCCAAGCCATGTAGCATCACCCTGCTCCCAGCCGATAAGACCGATGTTACGATCGCCCTTGTCGAGAAGGATCTGAACAAGCTTCTCACCATTTTCAGGCTCGTTCTCATGAACACATCCTACATAGTAAGCTGACTTCTCAGCCATGTCATAGATGTCAGAGCTGTTCTCTTTGCTGATGATACGGAAGAACTGTGCAAGATAAACACCTGCATCGTCACAGGACTTGATAGCGGATGTCATCTCTGTGTCTGATGAATTACAAATAATGATACCATTGCAGCCTGCTGCGATAAGCTGATCTACAGAAGCTGTAACCTTCTCTGAAACGTGACCCTGGTCAACATACTGAACCTCAACTCCGAGAGCATCAGCTGCCTCGTCGATGATCTCCTTACATTTGGAACCAAGAACGTCTGTGGAACTCCAGATGGAAACACCGATCTTGATGTTGCCGTCAGACTTGGTAGCTGCACCGCCTGATGAGCCGGTAGAACCTGCGCCACCACATCCGGCAAGCATTCCAATGGCCATAGTAGCTGCCAAAATGATGCCTAGAATCTTCTTTTTCATTAGTAACCCTCCTTTTTTAGGTGCATAACCCTTATGCACCGTTTTTTACTCTGTTAAAAATATAACCAAAGCAACCCCCATTTTCAATTCATTTTTTGTGTATTTTGTTATCGTTTTAGTCCGTTATTTTACGAAGTGGATTATTTTATTATGGCAATCATAAAAAATTACACAAAAAAACGGAGCCACTGTCAGAACGACAGCGGCCCCGCTTAAAGGTGTCAGATTACTTTGTAAAAGGATTCTCCGTAGGATAAGGCAGGCTTGCAGGCTGGTTGTAATCCAGATCCTCAATGGGAACGCCTGCATACTTGAATACCTCAAACAGTGCCTGGCCGTAGTGGCCGAATGCAACTGCTCCATGGTGAGGGAAGTTCTTGCCGATCAATACGTGGCGATAGAAACGTCCCATCTCCTTGATGGCGAATACACCGATGCCGCCAAAGGAACGTGTAGCAACGGGAAGTACCTCACCCTCTGCGATGTAAGCGCGAAGCTTGCCGTCAGCAGTTGACTGGAGACGATAG
Organism: Lachnospiraceae bacterium; assembly: GCA_024687655.1. Lineage (GTDB taxonomy): Bacteria > Bacillota > Clostridia > Lachnospirales > Lachnospiraceae > JAILEN01. The sequence goes on from JAILEN010000145.1 coordinate 1,726, forward strand.
AAGGTGATATCTCCGGGAGCGATGTCGCCCTCGAGGGTACCGTTGGTAACCTCCTCGGGAAGTGCACGGGCCATGATCTTCTGGTTTCTCATCTCGCAGGAAGACATCTTGCCTGAGCAGGTGTTGCCACAGTGGAAGCCCATGAAGGTATCGGAGTGCTTGTAATCGAACTTGCCCTGGATGCTCTCTGCGTACATATCCTTGGGTACGGAGTTGTTGATGTCCAAAAGGGTAACGGCATCATCAGAGATGCATGTACCGATGAACTCTGAAAGCGCACCGTAGATATCAACCTCACAGCTGACGGGTATGCCGCGGCCTGTCAGACGGCTGTTGACATAGCAGGGCACAAACTTGAACTGGGTCTGGAATGCAGGCCAGCACTTGCCGGCGATACATACATACTTGCGATAGCCACGATGAGCCTCTACCCAGTCTAAAAGAGTAAGCTCGTACTGAGCCAGCTTCTCAAGGATCTGAGGCTTTTTATTTCCTGCGCCAAGTTCCTTTTCCATGTCAGCCATGATGTCCTTGATGCGGGGATCGCCCTCATGCTTGTTGAAGGACTCGAAAAGATCCAGCTCGGAATTCTCCTCGATCTCAACACCCAGGTTATAAAGCTGTGCTATGGGTGCATTACATGCAAGGAAGTTAAGGGGACGGGGACCAAAGGATATGATCTTCAGGTCTGAAAGTCCGATAAGAGCCCTTGCGATGGGGATGAACTTGTTGATCTCGATAGCCAGATCCTCTGCATCACCTACGGGATGCTCGGGGATATAAGCCTTGGTGCTGCGAAGCTTGAGGTTGTAGCTGGCATTCAAAAGTCCGCAGAAAGCGTCTCCTCTGCCATCTAACAGTGAATCCTGTGTCTCCTCAGCTGCTGCGATAAACATCTTGGGTCCGTCAAAATGCTTGGCCAGAAGTGTCTCGGCGATCTCGGGTCCGAAGTTGCCGAGATATACGCAGAGTGCATTACAGCCTGCCTTTTTAACATCTTCAAGAGCCTGGACCATGTGGATCTCGCTCTCCACGATACAGATGGGGCACTCATAAATGTCCTCTGCATCAAACTTTGCCTTGTAGGCTGCCACAAGGGCCTTTCTCCTGTCAACGGAAAGGCTCTCAGGGAAGCAGTCACGGCTTACCGCAACGATTCCCAGTTTTACCTTTGGAATGTTAATAACTCCCATTTTCATCTCCTCCTTTATAAACTCTTAAAACTATCCTTAAGTGCAGGATAGAGTTTTACATACTCTTCATACTTCTTTTCATACTTTTTCACAAGTGCGGGATCGGGATCAAGTGTGCCCCTGACCTTGACAATGGCCCTGGCTGCCGCCTCCACACTGTCATATACTCCCGCTGCCACCATGGCGAGCATGGCTCCGCCCATGGAGGGTCCTTCCTCATTTTCCGGTATATCGAGGGAAAGGTCAAGTACATTTGCAATAATCTTTTGCCAGAGAGGACTTTTTGCTCCGCCTCCGCATACAAAACTACGGGAAGGTCTGGCTCCGGCCTGATGTGCAGCCCTAAGCATATCCTTGAAGGCAAAGGCCACGCCCTCCAAAACCGCCTGTGTCATGTCGGCACGGGTGTTTTCCATGGAAAGACCGATGAAGCAGCCCCTGGCATCCGGATCATTATGAGGTGAACGCTCACCCATCAGATAAGGCAGGAAGTAAACATGATTCTCTCCCAGCTTGTCATCAGTGATGTCCTTCTGCGCTCCGGCATAATCCTTGTCGGCGATGATCTCATCCATCCACCACTTGTTGCAGGATGCGGCTGAAAGCATGCATCCCATCAGGTGATAGGTGCCATCCGCATGGTCAAAGGAATGGAGTGCATTGTTGGGATCAACACCATAGGACTTGGATGCGATGAAAAGCGTGCCGCTGGTACCCAATGAAATGTTGCAGCTGCCATCTCCGGCAACTCCCATACCCACTGCCGCTGCAGCATTGTCTCCCGCACCTGCAGCAATGACCACATCCTCCGAAAGTCCCAGCTTTGAAGCTATTTCGGGAAGCAGGGTGCCTACCTTGTCATAGCTCTCATAGAGCCTTGGCAGCTGCTCCTCGCTGATACCGCAGATGTCGATCATCTCCTTTGACCAGCACTTGTTTTTGACATCCAAAAGCAGCATGCCGGACGCATCGGAATAATCGGTGCAGAAAGTTCCGGAAAGCCTGTAAGCGATATAGTCCTTGGGAAGCATTATCTTTTTGATACGGGCAAAATCGTCCGGCTCGTTCTTCTTCATCCAAAGGATCTTGGGTGCGGTAAAGCCCGCAAAAGCGATATTGCCGGTAAGCTCCGTAAGACGAGCCTTTCCGATATCGTTGTTAAGATAATCAACCTCGGCTCCGGTACGTCCGTCATTCCATAAAATAGCGGGACGGATCACCTCGTCATTTTCATCCAGTGCCACCAGACCGTGCATCTGTCCGCCGAAGCTGATGCCCCTGACGTCATTTTTGTCATACCCCTCAATAAGTTCCCCCAGGCCCTCTATTGTCCTGTCATACCAATCATAGGGAGACTGCTCACTCCAGCCCGGCTTGGGGAAGGAAAGAGGATACTCCTTTGATACTATGTTTTTGATAGCTCCGGACTCATCCATTAAAAGAAGCTTTACTGAGGATGTGCCCAGATCGATTCCAATAAAAAGCATATTTTTCTCCTAAAAATGTCCAAAAAGCCGGAAGCCCCATAAAAAGGACTCCCGGTCAAAAACTATTACATACTACTTTGTGGCATTCTTCTTAGCTGCAAGAATGTCAAATACTACTGCTCCCAGAAGGACCATACCTTTAACGATCTTCTGCCAGTCAGCATTAACGCCCATAAGGGACATGCCCAGGTTGATAACACCGATGAGCGTAGCACCGACTACCATTCCGAAGATGGTGCCGGATCCGCCGTATGCGGAAACTCCGCCTACCACGCAGGCTGCGATGGCGTCCATCTCATAGTAGGTACCTGCCGTGGAGTTGGCTGCCTGGAATCTGGATGTTACCAGGAAGGTGGTGATGGCTGTCAAAACTGCCATGTTCAGGTAAGCCAGGAACATGATGAGCTTTGTGTCCACACCTGAAAGCCTTGTGGTCTCGGAGTTGTCACCTATGGTGTAGAAGTAACGTCCTGTGGTGGTCTTACTGGTGATGAAGCTGTAGATCAAAACTATGGCTACAACCCATACCAAAACTGTGGGGATACCGCCTGAGAGTGCCAGCTTGTAAGCAAAGAGCATGATAACCGCTACAGCCAGAACGCTCTTGATGATAACTGATGAAGCTGAATCTGCCTCATAGCCCTTACTAAGCTTTCTTGCCCTGGTGGTGAAGTTAAGAACTACCACTACCACAGCTGCTACAACACCCACGATGAGGCAGGTGATATTGAGCTGACCTACAGGTGTTCCGAAGAGCTTTCCCGAGAACAGTGCCATGTAGCCTTCATTGTTGGAAAGTGAAATACTACCAGTAGTACTGTTGTTGGAAAGGATAGCCGTCCCGAGACCTCTGAATGCCAGGAAACCTGCCAGAGTTGCGATCCAGGGCGGAACATTAACATAAGCGATCAAAAATCCAAGTATGGCACCATATACAACACCGATAAGAAGCATGAGTGCTATGGATAAACCGGTGCTCATATTCTTAACTGCCAACATAACTGCACCAACCGATCCCAAAAAGCAGACGAAGGATCCGCAGGAAAGATCGATATTACCACCGGTGAGCATACACATCAGCATACCTGTTGCCAAGATGAATACATATGCATTCTGGGTGATCAGTGCGTTAAACTGCAATGGCTGGAACATCTGTCCCCCTGTCATAATTGTGAAAAAGATGAATACGAGGACAAGAACGATGAGCATTGCATTCTTTTTTAAAACATCCATATAATTTTTTGCCATGACTCTTCCCCTTTACTTTTTCTTCTTATTTGACAGAACGTCAAAGATGATAGCAACCAAAACTACGATACCTTTTACTACGGTCTGATAGTTG
>JAILEN010000173.1 GCA_024687655.1 Lachnospiraceae bacterium
CACCACAGCCGCCGCATGCGCCTGAGAACTCAAGGAGGGGCTGCTTGAACTGTGAGCCCTTGACAGAGTCGATCTTGAACTTCTCAACAACATCTGCCTTCTCAGGAAGAGTAACTGCATAATCGAAGTACTCCTGCTCCTTCTCGTTCTCCTCGAAGGACTGCATGGAGATAGCCTTCTCCTTTGCGGGACATACATTTACACAAGAGCCGCAGCCTGTGCAGTCGTATGCGGAGATGACCATGGAAAACTTGTAATCGGGCATGCCTGTCATATCCTTCATGGGCATTCCTGCAGGAGCCTTGGCAGCCTCATCAGCTGTAAGAGCTACAGGACGGATAACTGCATGAGGACATACATATGAGCAGCGGTTACACTGGATGCACTTGTCCACATCCCAAACGGGAACGTCGGTAGCTACGCCACGCTTCTCGAATGCAGCAGTACCTGAAGGTGTATAACCGTCAACATACTTCTTAGCAACGGATACGGGAATGGTGTTACCCATCTGGCCGTTGACCTTCTGCTGGATGTTCTTAACGAAATCAGCGGCATCACCGGAGCCCTTGACCTCCTTAGAGAAGTCATCATCGCCGCAGGACTTCCATGACTCGGGTACATCTACCTTGACATAAGCTGTAGCGCCTGCGTCAATGGCATCATGATTCATCTTAACGATGTCGTCACCCTTCTTGGAGTATGACTTTGTAGCTGCATCCTTCATGAGCTTGATAACCTCAGCCTCGGGGATGAGCTTGGTCAGTGAGAAGAATGCTGACTGGAGAACTGTGTTGATACGGTTGCCCAGTCCGATCTCCTTACCGATCTTAACGCCGTCGATGATGTAGAAGTTGATGTTGTTCTCAGCGATATAACGCTTAACCTGTCCGGGAAGCTTCTCATCCAGCTCATCAACGCTCCACTGAGTGTTGAAAAGGAATGTGCCGCCGGGAACCAGATCCTGTACCATATTGTACTTATAGATATATGCTGTACAATGGCAGGCAACGAAATTAGCCTGGCTGATAAGATATGTGCTCTTTATGGGAGTATGACCGAAACGCAGGTGGGAAATTGTTACGCCGCCTGACTTCTCGGAGTCATAATCGAAATATGCCTGAGCGTACATGTCTGTGTTGTCACCGATGATCTTGATGGAGTTCTTGTTAGCACCAACAGTACCGTCTGCACCAAGTCCCCAGAACTTACAAGCAGTAGTTCCCTCGGGAGCGGTAACAGGGTTCTCTGTACGGGCAAGTGAAAGATTTGTAACATCATCTGTGATGGAAAGAGTGAATCTCTCCTTATCCTCATTGTGATATGTAGCGATGATGTCTGCAGGAGTAGTATCCTTGGAACCGAGACCATAACGTCCGCCGAATACTGTAACGCCGTCGAACTTTGTGCCCTTAAGAGCTGCAACAACGTCAAGGAAGAGAGGCTCACCAAATGAACCGGGCTCCTTTGTACGATCCAGAACGTAGATCTTCTTAACGGAATCGGGGATAGCTGCTACGAGAGCATCCTTAACGAAAGGTCTGTAGAGGCGAACCTTAACTACGCCGACCTTCTCGCCCTGCTTTGTCAGATAGTCGATGGTCTCATCGATGGTCTCGCAAACAGAGCCCATAGCGATGATGATCTTCTCTGCATCAGCAGCACCATAGTAGTTGAAAAGCTTATAGTCTGTGCCAAGCTTCTCATTGATCTCGTCCATGTACTTTGTAACGACTGCAGGCAGCTCATCATAGTAGCTGTTGCAAGCCTCACGTGACTGGAAGAACAGATCGGGGTTCTGAGCTGAACCCATCTCCTTGGGAGCGCAGGGGTTAAGAGCATTTTTCTTGAACTCATCAACCTTGTCCCAGGGCATAACGTCCTCAAGCTGATCATACTCCCATGCAGCGATCTTCTGGATCTCGTGGGAAGTACGGAAACCATCAAAGAAATTGATGAAGGGAACCTTGCCCTCGATGGCAGAGCCATAAGCTACGGGTGTAAGGTCCATAACCTCCTGAACGGATGACTCGCAGAGCATAGCGCAGCCGGTCTGACGGCATGCATATACGTCTGAGTGATCACCGAAGATGTTGAGTGCGTGTGTAGCTACGCAACGAGCGGATACGTTGAACACACCGGGAAGTCCCTCACCTGCGATCTTGTAAAGGTTAGGGATCATAAGTAAAAGTCCCTGAGAAGCTGTGTAAGTAGTGGTAAGAGCACCCGCTGCAAGAGCGCCGTGCACAGCACCTGCTGCACCTGCCTCTGACTGCATCTCTGTGATCTGTACTGTCTGGCCGAAGAGATTCTTGCGGCCGGCGTTTGCCCACTCATCTACGTGCTCGGGCATAACAGAAGAAGGAGTGATGGGATACATCGCAGCGACTTCTGTGAAGGCATAGGATGCATGTGCTGCAGCCTGGTTGCCGTCCATGGTTTTCATAGGTCTTTTGATCATGTTTGCCTCCTTTTAATACTTTTCATACTATGTTTATTAAAACGCGAAAAAAGAGCGCAATAACCCTTATGCTCCTCTTTCACGCAAAACATGTTCGCACGGATTCCATTATATAACTTTTTTCGAAAAAAATACACTATTTTTTTTAAGATCCTTCGCTTGGTTGAAGTCATCTCCGATGACTTCTTCAGGCTTCTGGCTATGACAGAAGCTTCATCACGCTCAGGATGACAATGTCATTCTCAGCGATTTTTCCCATGTCATTCTGAGCGAAGCGAAGAATCTTTCTAGTCGTCTTCCTCTTCTTCGGCTGTGGTAGCGTAAACCGTACGTTTTCTCGCCATCTCATCAGACTCCAGATACTCGTCGTAGGTGGTGATCTTGTCGATCATGGATCCGTCCGGCAAAATCTCCATGATACGGTTGGCCGTGGTCTCCACGATCTGGTGGTCACGGGATGAGAAAAGCAGGACGCCGGGGAACTTTTTCAGTCCTTCATTCAGTGCCGTGATGGCCTCCATGTCCAGATGGTCAGTGGGCTCATCCAAAAGCAGGACATTGGAGCCCTCGATCATCATTCTGGATAAAAGCACTCTCACCTTCTCTCCTCCGGAAAGGACCTTCATCTTTTTCACGCCGTCGTCTCCGGCAAAGAGCATACGTCCCAGGAAACCTCTTACATAGGTAGCATCCTTAATCTCTGAATACTGGGTGAGCCAGTCCACGATGATAAGATCAGTGTCAAATATCTTAGTATTGTCCTTGGGGAAATATGACTGGGAAGTGGTGACACCCCACTTGAAATCACCGCTGTCCGGCTCCATCTCTCCCATCAATATCTGGAAAAGGACGGATTTTGCAGCCTCATTGCTTCCCACAAAGGCCACCTTGTCATCATGATTAAGGGTAAAGCTGATGTTATCCAGCACCTTTACACCGTCGATGGTCTTGCAAAGGTCATGTACCTCAAGCACCTCGTTTCCGATCTCTCGATTGGGTCTGAAATCGATATAGGGATATTTTCTGGATGAGGGTCTGATGTCATCCAGCTCGATCTTTTCAAGGGCACGCTTTCTGGAAGTAGCCTGCTTGGACTTACTTGCATTAGCAGAGAATCTCTGGATGAACTCCTGCAGTTCCTTGATCTGCTCCTCTTTTTTCTTGTTGGCTTCCTTACGCTGCTTCATGATAAGCTGGCTTGACTCATACCAGAAGTCGTAGTTGCCTGCATAGAGCTGTATCTTGCCGTAGTCGATGTCCGCTGTATGTGTACATACTTTATTAAGGAAGTATCTGTCGTGGGAAACCACGATAACTGTGTTGTCAAAATTGATGAGGAACTCCTCCAGCCAGCCGATGGCGTCCAGATCCAGGTGGTTGGTGGGCTCGTCCAAAAGCAGGATATCCGGATTGCCGAAAAGTGCACGTGCCAGAAGCACCTTTACCTTCATGGCAGAATCCATATCCTTCATTAATGTATAATGGAACTCAGTGGGAATTCCCAGTCCGTTTAAAAGGGTGGCTGCGTCACTCTCCGCATTCCATCCGTCCATTTCTGCAAACTCAGCCTCCAGTTCGGAAGCCCTGATACCGTCCTCGTCAGAAAAGTCCTCCTTGGCATAGATGGCATCCTTTTCCTTCATTATCTCGTAGAGCTTGCCGTTGCCCTGGATGACCGTATCCAAAACAGAAAGCTCATCATATTTAAAATGGTCCTGCTCCAGCACCGAAAGTCTGTCTCCCGGTGTCATCACCACATCACCGTTGGTGGGTTCTAACTTCCCTGAGAGGATCTTTAAAAATGTGGACTTTCCGGCACCATTGGCACCGATGAGTCCGTAGCAGTTACCCTCGGTGAACTTGATATTTACATCCTCAAATAATGCTTTTTTTCCTATACGCAGTGTTACATTTGCAGCCTGGATCATTACTACTATTCTCCTTATAAAATAATCGTACCGTCAAAACAACGATACGATTATACTCGGATTTCCCCTATATTGCAATTACTATTTAGTTCCGCAATTTACTCCGGGCGACTTCGAGTAACTGACAGTATGTGTTGCCACTCATGAGCTCCGCGTCTAAGCTTAGTGTTCGCCTCGCTGATCCTCGGCTGGACATGTCGCGCGTCTCAGTAAATGGCAACGCATGTGTCCTGTCTGCTTCGCGACAGTCCACATACGTTCCCATCAACTGATCCGACGGTCACAGCCTCGTACTCCGGCTCGGGTTTGCTAAGTGCTACGCTAAAGCGTTCGGACACACACTGCCAGCTTACTCTCGCCGCCCTCAACTTAAGGTTTTAATAGCGTCTATTTCTCCGCAGAAGACCATGTTTTCCAGGACTCTGCTGTGATACAAAAACAACAATGCACCCATTTTTTGAAAAATGGGTGCATCGAACACAAATCTTATTTCACTATGATTAATCAATAACTAAAATCAACAAACGGATATGAAACATATAATCACTATATTCTTCATGTACCACTTACTGTAA
>JAILEN010000197.1 GCA_024687655.1 Lachnospiraceae bacterium
CGGTTGACATGTCAAAAAATCCCATATTAATGTCCTTCCTCTCTTGAAAAAATATCTTGTTCAATTATATACAAAAAGGGAGCAGTATGCCACTCCCTTTTGTATCTATATCTTATTATTGATGACCTTACGCCACCGGGAATTGTACTGTCACCTTGAACAGATCCCCGTCTATATGGATATCCATGTCACCACCCATGGCAGTAGTCAGGCTTTTGGCTATGGACAATCCCAGACCATTGCCCTCGGTATTGCGGGAGCGGTCGCCCCGTACAAATCTTTCCATGAGCTCATCCGCAGATATGTTGAGCTGAGCCTTTGAGATATTCTTAAAAGTGATGCAAAGCTTTCCATCGATCTGTTCCATGTCCACATATGCCCGGGTTCCGGAAAGCGCATACTTGCTGATGTTGTTCATCAGGTTATCAAATATCCGGTATAGATATCTGCCATCCGCCATTATGGAGGCTCCCGCATTTTGATCGTTTACTACCACATCTACTCCGGCATTTTCAAGCTTCTCGGAAAACTCTCCCACCACCTGTGACAAAAGAACCGATGCATCACAGCTGTCGAGATTTATTTCCAGATTGCCGCTGGAGGCCTTTGATGCCTCGATAAGGTCCTCGATCAGCCTTTTCAACTTTCCCGATTGGCGGGCCAAAACCTCAAGATATTCCTTAGCCTTTTCGCCCTCTATGTTTTCCTTCTGCAAAAGATCCACATAGCTGATTATGGAAGTAAGCGGAGTCTTGATATCGTGGGACACATTGGTGATAAGTTCAGTCTTCAAATGCTCGGACTTCATAGCCCGGTCAAGTGCTGCATCACTCACCCTCGTCAGCCGCTCTGCCAGTTTCAGTAGTCCAAAGCCCGCTGCCCCGCCGAGTACTATCAAAAGGAAGGTTCCCAAAACTGGTCTGGACCGGTCATATGTCCACAGCATGATGATTATCTGAGCAACTACATACACTGCAGCAATGATCATAGCCCTTACTGCAGGGGTCCAGTTTTCGCTCATGTTGCCCATGGGACCGATAACCGTCTTTTTTACCCAGTTGTATATGTAATAAATAAGTGTGGTCTTTTTAAAACTCTTTGCCTTGCATCGCGCTATCACGCTAAGCAGCCATGCCAGACTCATAAAGGCAAGTGCTGCTGCGATAAAACCGCACCCTGTAATTGCAAACCCTGCGGGATAATACTCAAAGGCATCTTCACCGGCTGTCACTATAATCGCCATACCGGCCATACCTATTATACATACTCCTGCAGTATAGATTTCTATGGGCAGATGATCGATCTTTCGAAGAACGCCCACACTGCCATCTGCTCTGCGACCGCATGCTATGCACAGGTATATAAAAAGTGCAAGGGCTATGATAAAGGATATAACGAGCAGGGCTATTGCATTTTTGGCAAGACCAAGCAAACGATCTATCAGGATGTCCGCTTCATAAAAGCCGGCATCAAGTCTCTGGGAGGCTGTCATCAGTCCGTCTGAAGTCACGGTTTCCCCATCTGATTCGACCAGATCATAAAGTACATAGATATTATCTGCACCATGATCTTCATAAAAATCGTAGTAGAGACTGTAGGGTGTCTCATCCTCTTCGGTTCCCACTACACCACCGGAGACTTCTCTGATAAGATTGATGGTACCCTTAGTGATGGACTCTGTGTTTTCCGATCCGTAGATGTATTCTCTGGTGTAGTCACCTTCAGTGGTGGTAAAGCCCAGATATACCTCTGCCCCGTCAGCTATCTCTTTATCATCGGGAAGCTGAATGCTCTCACACCAGAGCAAAAGATTTTCGTCTCTGGGCACGATAAAAAGGAAGTTTTTATCGATCTTTCTGTCGGTGTAGACATAAAAATCACACATACATTTTGAGTCATATCCCAGCTTATGGCTTTTGTCGATAACCTCATTTACAAAGTCCGAATAAAGCTCGGAGGAAGAGTGTACATACTGCGAATAGGAGTCACAATAAGCCCCGTATAAAGCTGCCTTGAAGGCGCTGCTCACATCATACCTATAGTTTCCTCCATCCATACCTTCAAAGAAGTAGCTGTACTCTCCGTCAAAGCCCGGGCTTTTGTAGATCCAGTTTTTCTCATCGGACAGGTCCACATCCTCAACAGATCCCCGGCATCTTACGACACCGTACTTGAATCTCTTGCTGTCCGCAAACATTGCATAAGGATCCTGAGGCATGTCGGCGACCTGGGCAGATATCGCGGCTCCGGTATTTCCGGTAAGATTAAGCATATTGTTTTTTGACGCGCTTCCTCCGATGATCTGTGCGTTATCCAAAAGCTGTGCCGAATATGCATCCCCTGTCGAATGATAGAGACTGTCACGCATATCCTTGTCACCGCCAAAATAATATCCGTTTTTACCAAGAAATATCAAAAGCACCAAAAGTGCCAGAGCCGCCACTGCCGATGCAGAACAAAGCACCATAGCGACTATTTTTACCCATCCTTTATAAAGATAGTTTTTCATCTGTTTTCACTCCCATCAAATATCTTGTATCCCCGGCCCCAGACCACCAGAAGGTGTCTCGGATTCGCAGGATCGATTTCTATTTTTTCTCTCAGATGGCGTACATGTACGGCTACGATATTCTCTGCTCCCACAGCGTTATCCGACCATACCTTTTCGTATATCTCCTTTGGCGAAAAAACCTGCCCCGGGTGCTCCATGAGGAACTTGAGGATCTCATACTCAGTCTTGGTAAGATTCACCGGCTCACCGTCCAGAGTCACCTCCTTTGACCTGTCATCAAGCTCGATACCGCCGATGCTTATGGTATCAGGGGTGCTCGCCGCACCGCCCAGCATCATGTATCGTCTCAGCTGTGACTTTACCCTGGCCAAAAGTTCCACGGGGTTAAAAGGCTTTGTGACATAGTCATCCGCTCCGATACCCAGGCCCAAAACCTTGTCGGTATCTTCGCTTTTTGCGGTGAGAAGTATCACCGGCACATTGGAAAATTCCCTGATACGGTGCAGCGCCTCGATGCCATCCATCACAGGCATCATGATGTCCAGAAGAAGGAGATCTGCCCCCTTTTCTTTCATCACATCTATGGCTTCCTGACCGTTTTCCGCCGTCAGCACCTCATATCCTTCACCGGTAAGATAGATATTCAGCGCCGAAACTATGTCCTTTTCGTCATCGCATACTAAAACTGTTGCCATCTTTTTCTCCATTCTAAAAGTGCCATCGTCAGGAAGCTGCAGCCCTCCCTGTGGCGTCTCGAGACCGCCACATTTCCGATGACACCATAATACAACTTTTCATATTAAGAAAAAATAGAGGAAATTATTAAGATTGTATTAAGATTCAAGAACCTTTCACTACAATATAATGACCATTCTGCAGGGAAAATCATTTTGACAATAATCTTATAAATGTTGGTGAAGGAAAAAGAAATTTTCAAAAAATAATAGCACTCTCTCTTGACGAGTGCTAACAAAGGTGGTATAATGCAGTCAGTTCAAAGGAAAAGGATCACATCCGAACCCGAAGAACACAGCAAACAACAGGCATTCAAGACCGCAAGGCTTTGGATAGAATAATTAAAAAGGAGGAATGACTTATGTTGATGCCTAGTATTTTTGGAGAAAGTTTAATTGATGATTTCTTTGATTATCCACAGAAGAGTTTTTCCTTCCGCACCAATAATGCGAATGGATTGATGAAGACAGATATCAAGGAAAAGAAGGATGCGTTTGAGCTGACCATCGCTATCCCCGGTGCCAATAAAGAGGATATCACAGCCGAGCTTTCTGACGGTTATCTCAATATCAGCGCAACTACAAAGCAGGAGAAGAACGAGGGTGACGAGGAGCATCGCTACATCCGTCGCGAGCGTTACTACGGTACCTGCAGCAGGAGCTTTTATGTAGGCGAGGATCTGACCCAGGAGGACATCAAGGCCAAGTATGAAAACGGCATTCTGACCGTGGACATCCCGAAGATCGACAAGCAGCCTGAAGTTCCCGAAAAGAAGTTCATCGCCATCGAGGGATAACTCGACAATGACATCACTTTAGACTATAATTGTAAAGGCTCCTGTCGGATGGCGGGAGCCTTTATTAAAAGATGCTTCGATTCGTCAGAATGACAAGGAGAGAGTTGCTCAGGATGACATAAGGAGGTGCTCTTATGAATATAAGCAAATTTACACAAAAATCCGTGGAGGCTGTGCAGGACTGTGAAAAGCTGGCCTATGACCACGGCAATCAGGAGATCGAGCAGGAGCACCTGCTTTTAGCTCTTTTGCAGCAGGAGGACGGTCTGATCCCTAAGCTCATCGAGAAGATGGACATCGATCTGACCTATTTTAAAAACGATGCCGAGAACATGGTCAATGCCAGGACTAAGGTATCAGGTGCCGGTCAGGTATTTATAGGAAAGAATCTCAATGACGTTCTGATCCACGCTGAGGATGAGGCCAAGGCCATGAGGGATGAGTATGTTTCGGTGGAGCATATTTTCCTTTCCATGATCCATCGTCCCAACCCTGCCATAAAAGATAAGTTCAAGGAATTCGGTATCACCCGTGACAGATTTTTAGAGGCCCTGATGCTGGTCAGGGGAAATCAGAGGGTTACCAGTGACAATCCCGAAGCCACCTATGATACGTTGGAAAAGTACGGTTACGATATGGTGGAGCGCGCCCGGGAGCAGAAGATGGATCCTGTCATCGGACGTGATACGGAGATCAGGAACGTGATACGTATCCTCTCCAGAAAGACAAAAAACAATCCCGTGCTCATCGGTGAGCCGGGTGTGGGCAAGACCGCGGTGGTTGAGGGACTGGCCCAGCGTATAGTTCGAGGCGACGTGCCCGAGACACTTAAGGATAAAAAACTTTTTGCCCTGGACATGGGATCTCTGGTGGCCGGCGCAAAGTATCGTGGTGAGTTTGAAGAGAGACTGAAGGCTGTTTTGGATGACATTAAAAACTCCGACGGCGAGATCATTTTATTCATAGATGAGCTCCATACCATCGTGGGCGCCGGGAAGTCCGAGGGTGCCATGGACGCAGGGAATATGCTTAAGCCCATGCTGGCCAGAGGAGAGCTTCACTGCATAGGAGCCACCACTTTGGACGAGTACAGGGAGTATATCGAAAAGGATGCTGCATTGGAGCGCCGATTCCAGCCTGTGATGGTGGATGAGCCCACGGTGGAGGATACTATCTCCATCCTCCGCGGTATCAAGGAGCGCTACGAGGTATACCATGGTGTCAAGATCACCGACTCGGCCCTGGTGTCCGCGGCCACACTTTCAGACAGATATATTTCCGACAGGTTCCTTCCTGACAAAGCCATAGACCTGGTGGATGAGGCCTGCGCCTCCATTAAGACGGATATGGATTCCATGCCCTCTGAACTGGATGAACTTAACCGAAAGGTGATGCAGATGGAGATTGAGGAGACGGCTCTTAAAAAAGAGACCGACAAGCTCTCCGCCGATCGTCTGGAGGAGCTGCAAAAGGAACTTTATGAATTAAAGGATGAACTTTCCAATAAAAAGGCTCAGTGGGAAAACGAGAAGCAGGCTGTCAGCCGTGTGTCGGAGTTGAGGGAGCAGCTGGAACAGGTGAAAAACGAGATCGCTGCGGCCCAGCAGAACTACGATTTGGACAAGGCGGCTGAGCTGCAGTACGGCAAGCTGCCCCAGCTGCAGAAGCAGCTGGAGGACGAAGAGGAGGCAGTTAAGTCCCGGGATATCACCCTGGTGCATGAGAACGTTACGGATGAGGAGATCGCAGCCATCATCTCGCGTTGGACCGGGATACCCGTTGCCAAGCTCAACGAGTCTGAGCGCAACAAGACCCTCCATCTGGATGAGGAACTTCACAAGAGAGTGGTGGGCCAGGATGAGGCCGTCCAGAAGGTGACGGAAGCCATCATCAGATCCCGTGCGGGTATCAAGGATCCCTCCAAGCCCATAGGTTCCTTCCTGTTTCTGGGACCCACCGGCGTGGGCAAGACGGAGCTGGCCAAGTCTCTGGCGGCGGCACTTTTTGATGATGAAAACAATATTGTCAGGCTGGACATGACAGAGTATATGGAGAAGTTTTCCGTATCGCGACTCATCGGAGCGCCTCCCGGATATGTGGGTTATGACGAGGGCGGTCAGCTGACGGAGGCGGTACGCAGGAAGCCTTATTCCGTGGTGCTTTTCGACGAGGTGGAAAAGGCGCATCCCGATGTGTTCAACGTGCTTTTGCAGGTCTTGGACGATGGGCGTATCACTGATTCCCAGGGACGGACGGTGGACTTTAAAAACACCATCATCATCCTGACCTCCAATCTGGGATCCCAGGATCTGTTGGAGGGTATTGCCGATGACGGCAGCATCACTCCCGATGCAGAGGAGGCGGTGATGGATGAACTGAGGGCGTCCTTCAGGCCGGAGTTTTTGAACCGTCTGGACGAGATCATCATGTTCAAGCCTCTTACAAAGGATAACATTTCCGGTATCGTGGAGCTGCTCCTTCAGGAGCTTAATGATCGTATCGCTGACAGGGATCTGACCGTAGAGCTTACAGATGCTGCAAAGAGCTTTGTGGTTGACCGGGGCTATGATCCGGTATACGGAGCCCGTCCTCTCAAGAGGTTTTTGCAGAAAAACGTGGAGACCCTGGCGGCCCGCACCATCCTTTCCGGCGAGGTGGGAATGGGAGATATCATAGATATCGATGTAAAAAATGACGAGCTTGTGGCTCAAAAACGCTGACATTTCAGCATATTGAAGCACAAAAGAGGGGTGGCACGGCCACTCCTTTTTTGATATAATCATATTAATATCGTACCTGTCAAAAAGCATTTTTCATAAGGAGTTGGGGTATGTTTAAAAAAGCTACAGAGGAAGCCAGGAATAATGCGGTGTTTTACACCATGCATCTGGTTATGCAGTTTTTGATCTTTGCAGCCTACCTGCTGGAGGTTATCAAGGGTTCCAGAACCGTATTGTATTTTTCGTTTTTGGCGGCTGTTATCATCGCCACGGTAGTGGCTGAGACCGTCACTATTAAGAAGGATCCCGACTCGAAGATCCTCAGGTGGATCGGTTGCGTAGGCTTTCAGATCATGTATGGCTATGTGCTTTTGACTGCGGCTAATCCCCTTATCTTTTGTTATGCATTTTTGGTAATGGTGCTGACCATAGTTTACAGTGATCTGAAGTTCACCAATGCTTTTAATATATGCGTCATCATTTTTAACATTATTGCCGTAGTGGTCAATGCCATGGACGGCTTTGAGGGGCAGGAGCTTCCCATGGCCGAGATCCAGATACTTGCCATTATAGTGATGTCCATTTTCATCAGGAATATCAGCAAGGTACTCTTTGTTAATGAGGAGGAAAAGCTTGCCGATATCAGGGAACGTGAGGAATCTTCCGAGCATACCAACGAGGTTATCGTGGAGACGGTACAGCGGATGAACGACTCCATTTCCGAGATCATGACTTCCGTGGATGCGCTGGCGCAGTCCACACGTGAGACCATGGACGCCATGGAGGAGGTTACCAACGGTGCCAATGATACCGCCGCTTCTGTTCAGGATCAGACACAGATGACAGCAGATATCCAGACCAGTGTGGATGATGTGAAAAATGTTTCTGATGTCATCGGTGATAATATGGAACAGGCCATGAACGAGGTGGACGGCGGACGTAAAAATATCGACACCCTGTTGTCCAAGGTTTCCGAGTCAAAGGGGGCAGGAGACAAGGTTGTGGATGAGCTTCAGGAACTGGAGCGTCACACCACTCAGATGCATGAGATCACTGAGCTTATCAACAGCGTGGCAAATCAGACCACTCTTCTGGCGCTGAATGCCAGTATAGAGGCAGCCCGTGCAGGTGAGGCAGGCAAGGGCTTCGCGGTTGTGGCTGATGAGATCACCAAGCTGGCGGATCAGACCTCCCAGGCTACCGGAGATATCACAGCCCTTATCGATGACTTGTCCGGCAAGCTCATCGAGGTGGTTTCTTCCATCAATGCACTCATGAAGAGCAACGAAGAACAGAATGCCTGCGCCAACAATGCGGCAGAGAGCTTTGAGCGTATCGCTGACAGCACCCATGTGGCTTCCGATGAGAGCCGCGCACTGGGTGAGGTGGTTGAAAAGCTTGAGGATGCCAATGCTACCATCGTTGACAGTATTTCTACGGTTTCCGCAGTATCCGAGGAGGTTTCGGCCCATGCTACCGATACACTGGAGACCACCCAGAAGAATGAAGAGATCGTTGAAAATGTTGTAAATCTCGTGAATTCCCTTTCCGAGGATGCCAAGAGGCTTTCCGCCATACACGGATAGTGTGATGGGACAATATGGATATATTTGATTATATGGCAAAAAACAGGGGCGATGATGAATCGCCCCTTGCATCGCGTTTAAGGCCGTCGACTCTGGATGAGGTTGTGGGTCAGGAGCATATCATTGCTCCCGACAAGCTTTTGTACAGGGCGATTTCTGCTGACAAATTAAGCTCCATTATCTTCTATGGCCCGCCGGGTACCGGCAAGACCACCCTGGCCAAGGTGATAGCCAACACCACCAGGGGCGAGTTTAAGCAGATCAACGCAACCATAGCCGGTAAAAAGGATATGGAGGCAGTGGTGGAGACTGCGAAGCAGACTCTCAAGATGTATGCCAAAAAGACCATCCTTTTCATCGATGAGATTCATCGTTTCAACAAGGGGCAGCAGGATTATCTCCTTCCTTTCGTGGAGGACGGCACCATAATACTCATAGGTGCAACCACCGAGAATCCATATTTCGAAGTGAATGCGGCTCTTTTATCCAGGTCGGCAATATTTGAGTTAAAGCCTCTGACCAGGGAGAATATCAGGACTCTCATCCTGCGGGCGATCAACGATGAGACCAAGGGACTGGGGGCATATCACCCAGAGATATCCGAGGAGGCTTTGGACTTTTTATCGGATCTGGCAAATGGGGATGCCCGGGCAGCCCTCAATGCCATAGAGCTGGCGGTACTGACCACGGATCCCGGTGATGACGGGATTATCCATATAGATATTGATGTAGCCAGTGAGTGCATCCAGAAACGGGTGATAAAATATGACAAGGGCGGCGATAATCACTATGATGTGATATCAGCCTTCATAAAGAGCATGCGGGGCTCAGATCCTGATGCGGCCATATACTATCTGGCCAGGATGCTCTATGCCGGCGAGGATGTGAAGTTTATCGCCAGACGTATCATGATATGTGCATCAGAGGATGTGGGGATGGCAGATCCCCAGGCACTGGTTGTGGCCACTGCTGCGGCCCAGGCTGTGGAGCGGGTGGGCATGCCTGAGGGCAGGATCATTTTGGCGGAGGCAGCTACCTATGTGGCCACCGCGCCCAAGTCCAATGCCTCATATCTTGCTATAGACGCGGCCCTGGCCAAGGTGAAAAACAGTGTCACCGGACAGGTGCCCAGACATCTGCAGAATGTCCATGCTGACTCCAAGGGCATGGAGAGGGACCAGGGATATCTGTATGCCCATGATTTCCCCAACCACTATGTGGACCAGCAGTATATGCCGGATGAGTTGGTGGGCACGGTATTTTACGAGCCGGGAGAGTTGGGTTACGAAGCGAAGGTACGAGAGTATCTCGATATGATACATAAGGAGGAACAAAATGGCTAAGAAATCCTACAAAGAGATGTCAAAAAAAGAACTCCTTCATGAAAAGGGAAGCCTGGAGGCTGCTTTTGATGAGTGGAAAAACAGGGGACTGACCCTGAATATGGCCAGAGGAAAGCCCTCTGAGGAGCAGCTGGATCTGTCCATGGATCTTTTGAACGTAGGCGTCGAGGAGATCGACGTGGTAAGGGCAGAGAAAAATATCGACCTGAGAAACTACGGCGGTCTGGAGGGCATCTATTCTGCCCGTGAGCTTTTGGCTACCATGCTGGAGGTGAATGCAGACCAGGTCATCCTCTACGGCAACTCATCCCTTAATATGATGTTTGATACCATAGGCCGTGCCATGGTTAAAGGCCTTTTGGGCCATACTCCCTGGGGTAAGCTTGACAAGGTAAAGTTTTTATGTCCCGTACCGGGATATGACAGGCATTTTTCCATCTGTAATTACTACGGTATCGAGATGATCAACGTACCCATGACCGAGGACGGCCCCGACATGGATATGGTGGAAAAACTGGTGGCGGAGGATGATGCCATCAAGGGCATCTGGTGCGTGCCCAAGTTTTCCAATCCCCAGGGTATAGTATATTCCGACGAGACGGTAAAGCGGTTTGCGAGATTAAAGCCTGCGGCTGAGGACTTCAGGATATTCTGGGACAACGCATACTGCGTACACTACCTCTATGACGAGATCAGGATCCCCAACATCATAGACGAGTGCGAAAAGGCAGGCAATCCGGATATGGTATTCGAGTTCTGCTCCACCTCAAAGATCAGTTTTGCGGGAGCAGGTATTTCGGGTATGGCAGCTTCATCGGCAAATCTCAAGGATGCGCTGGCTACCATGACCGTCCAGACCATTGGTCACGACAAGGTGAACCAGCTGCGCCATTCCATCTTTTTCGAGGCAGGAAAAAAGATACCCGAGCATATGAAAAAGCATGCGGCTATACTTCGCCCAAGATTTGAGATGGTTTTAAAGACTCTTGAGCGTGATCTGGGAGGACGCGATGCCGGCGAGTGGCTGGCACCCAAGGGCGGATATTTCATCACCTTTACCTCGGTGCCCGGCTGTGCAAAGCGCATAGTGGAACTGTGCAAGACTGCCGGAGTGGTGCTGACGGGAGCGGGAGCCCCCTTCCCCTATGGCAAGGATCCCGAGGATTCCACTATCCGTATCGCCCCCACCTATCCCAGCCGTGACGAGCTGGAGCTGGCGGCGGATATTTTTACCATCTGTGTGAGACTGGCATCAGTGGATAAGTATTTGGAAACTGCAAAATAGGAGGTTAGCCATGAGCAGAAAATACAAGGTTGGGTTCATAGGCTGCGGCAACATGGGTTCCGCCATGCTGAAGGGACTGATTGCCTCGGGCAGGGTTGCTGCGAAAGAGATGGTTGCATCAGAAAAGTATGAGCCCTCCAGGCAGGCGGTGGCTGCACTGGGAGTGGATGTGACGGATGATAATGCGGCCGTGACCCGGGACAGTGATGTGCTTTTCGTGGTGGTGAAGCCCTATCAGCTGGATGATGTGCTTCCGGATATCAGGGACAATTTCTCGGCGGATCAGATCCTTATCTATGTGGCGGCAGGCAGATCTATTTCTTCTGTGGAGCAGGCGTGCATGTCCATAGAGGTGGCGGGCAAGATTAAGGTGGTTCGCTGCATGCCCAACACGCCGGCTCTGGTGGGAGAGGGGATGACGGCCATTTCCGTCAATGCCAATATGACCACGGAGGATACGGACAGGGTGCTGGAATACATGGAGGCTTTTGGCAGGGCGAAGCTGGTTGGCGAGGATATGATGGACTGCGTCACCGGACTTTCCGGTTCGTCACCTGCTTTTGTATATATGATGATCGAGGCCATGGCAGATGCCGCAGTGGCAGAGGGCATGACCAGACCCCAGGCATATGAGTTTGCGGCACAGACCGTTCGAGGCGCTGCCACAATGGTCCTGGAAACCGGACAGCATCCCGGTGCGCTGAAGGATGCGGTATGTTCACCCGGAGGCACCACCATCGAGGGAGTGCTGACTTTGGAGGATACCGGATTCAGATCATCGGTGGTATCGGCTGTTACCGCAGCAGTGGAGCGGTCCAGAGAGATGTCATAGATGTTAAAAATGCACTATTTAACGCAGGAGGACAGGCAATTTTTGTCTGTCCTTTTTACATTTGTAGTGGTATAATACTTGCCGTTGAAATTTCGTGAGTATAAGATTCTTCGCTTCGCTCAGAGTGACATGGGGCTGAAGCCTGTAGGAGACGAAAGAATGAAAACAAAAAGAGAAGATATCAGAAACATTGCCATCATCGCCCATGTAGATCACGGCAAGACCACACTGGTGGATGAGATGCTCAAGCAAAGCGGTGTATTCAGGGAGAACCAGGAGGTGCAGGAGCGCGTCATGGACTCCAACGACATCGAGAGGGAGCGCGGCATCACCATCCTTTCCAAAAACACAGCCGTTTTCTACAAAGGCATCAAGATAAATATCATCGACACTCCGGGACATGCGGACTTCGGCGGCGAGGTAGAGCGCGTGCTCAAGATGGTAAACGGGGTGATCCTGGTGGTAGACGCTTTTGAAGGAGTTATGCCCCAGACAAAATTCGTTTTGAAAAAGGCGTTGGCTCTGGATCTGCCGGTGATCACCTGTCTTAACAAGATAGACCGTCCCGAGGCAAGACCCGAGGAGGTCATAGATGAGGTGCTGGAGCTTCTCATGGATCTGGATGCATCCGACGAGCAGCTGGACTGCCCCTTTATCTTTGCATCGGCCAAGGATGGTTTCGCTGTAAACGACCTGACGGAGGAGAACAAGGACATGAGTCCTTTGTTTGAGACTATAATCGAGCATATCCCGGCACCCGAGGGTGATCCGGATGTAAATACCCAGGTGCTGATATCCACCATAGATTACAACGAGTATGTGGGACGTATCGGCATAGGCAAGGTGGACAACGGCTGCCTGAAGCTCAACCAGGAGGCAGTGGTTGTAAACCATCACGATCCTGACAAGATGAACAAGGTCCGCATCTCCAAGCTCTATGAGTTTGACGGACTGGACAAGGTGGACGTGAAGGAGGCTGGCGTCGGTTCCATCGTTGCCATCTCCGGCATAGCGGACATCCATATCGGTGACACCATCTGCGGTCTGGACGGCGACCCTGTGGCCATTCCCTTCCAAAAGATCTCCGAGCCTACCATCTCCATGAACTTCATGGTAAATGATTCACCCTTTGCAGGCCAGGAAGGAAAATACGTCACCTCCAGGCATATACGTGACCGACTTATGAGGGAGTTAAACACTGACGTATCCCTCAGAGTGGAGGATACCGACAGCCCCGAGTGCCTCAAGGTATCAGGCCGCGGCGAGCTTCACCTTTCCGTTTTGATCGAGAACATGCGCCGTGAGGGTTATGAGTTTGCGGTGAGTAAGGCAGAGGTGCTTTATAAGGAAGATGAAAAGGGCAAAAAGCTGGAGCCCATAGAGCGTGCTTTTGTGGACGTTCCGGAGGAATACACCGGCGTAGTTATAGAAAAGCTGTCCCAGAGAAAGGGTGAGCTTGTAAACATGTCTCCCATCACCGGCGGCTATACCAGGATAGAATTCAAGATACCTTCCCGGGGACTCATCGGATACAGAGGCGATTTTCTTACGGACACCAGAGGAAACGGTATCATCAACACTACCTTCGAGGGATACGAGCCCTACAAGGGCGATATCGCCTATCGCTCCACCGGTTCCCTCATAGCCTTTGAGACCGGCGAATCTGTGACCTACGGACTCTTTTCCGCCCAGGATAGGGGTACACTTTTCATCGGTCCGGGAGAGAGGGTTTACGGTGGCATGGTCATCGGCCAGTGCTCACGAAACGAGGACATCGAGCTTAATGTCTGCAAGAAAAAGCATCTTACCAACACCAGGTCATCATCTGCGGATGAGGCGCTGACTCTGGTGCCTCCCAGGATCCTAAGCCTGGAGCAGGCCCTTGATTTTATCGAGACAGACGAGCTTTTGGAGGTTACTCCCGAAAGCCTCAGAATAAGGAAGCGGATACTCGATCCCACCCTGAGAAAAAGAGCCAATTTCAACAGGAATAACCAGTAAAAAACGGGGCTTCTCGGGGGATCATCCGGTAGGCCTCTTTATTTGCCTTATTATTGATAATATAGTATAATAACCAGAAGTTTTGGTGTAGGGAGGAAACCAATGGAACAGGGAATCATTCAGGTATACTATGGGGATGGCAAGGGCAAGACCTCAGCCGCCCTGGGCAATGCCATCCGTCGAGCCAGTACAGGCTCCACCGTGTACCTTATTACTTTTTTAAAGGGCCAGCTCAATTCGGACTTTTTAGCCAGGCTGGAGCCCGAGGTCAAGTGCTTCAGATTTGAGAGATCCTATTGCGCATACAGTGAGCTCAATGATGAGGAGAAAAACGAAGAGCGGGTAAACATTGTAAACGGACTTAATTTTGCGAAAAAGGCACTTACCACAGGTGAGTGTGATATACTGATATTGGATGAGATCCTCGGTGCCTGTGCAGAGGGAGCGGTCCCTGCAGAGGACGTTATCGAGACACTCAAGGCCAGATCACCCTTTACTACGGTTATTATGACCGGTAGAAAGCTGCCGGATCCTCTTCGTGAGGTGGCAGATCAGGTGCTCAACATCGTGCCTGAAAAGGAACCGGCGTAATGTGAAAGGAGGAAGAAAATGTCGATATTTAAGGGGGCGGGTGTAGCCATTGTTACGCCCATGAAGGAAAATCTGGATGTCGATTTTGATAAGCTTGAAGAGATAATCAATTTTCAGATAGACGGAGGTACGGACGCCATCATCATCGCAGGTACCACCGGAGAGAGTGCGACTCTTACCATGGAGGAGCACAGGGCTGTCATCAAGGCGGCTGTTGATTTTGTAAAGGGTCGCGTGCCGGTGGTTGCAGGTACGGGATCCAACTCCACACGGACGGCTATACGCCATGCCCGTGAGGCTGAGGAGGACGGTGCGGATGCATTGCTTATTGTTTCTCCCTATTACAACAAGGCGACTCAAAAGGGGTTGGTCCGTCATTACAGCATGATCGCTGATGAGACCAGGCTTCCCATCATTTTATATAATGTACCCAGCAGGACCGGATGCAATGTGATGCCCGAGACCGTGGCTGAGCTGGTGAGGACCAAGGAGAATATCGTGGGACTCAAGGAGGCCACCGGAAATATGGCTCAGGCCAGCAAGACCATGGCGCTGTGTGACGGCAAGCTGGAGCTTTATTCCGGCGAGGACGGACTGGTGGTGCCCCTTCTTTCCATCGGCGGCATCGGCGTCATCTCCGTTATCAGCAATATCGCTCCGCGCCAGACTCATGATATGGTCATGAAGTTTTTGGATGGTGATATTGAGGGCGCCCGACAGATGCAGCTTAAGTCTCTGCGCCTTGTGGATGCGCTTTTTTCAGAGGTCAATCCCATTCCGGTCAAGCATGCCATGAAGCTTTTGGGCAAGGACGTAGGTCCTCTCCGTCCGCCTCTTTGCGAGATGGAGCCCGCTCATCTGGATGAGCTCAGGGCTGCCATGCAGGAATTCGGACTTATATAAGGGAGATATGCGATGCATTTGTGTCAGAATATTAAAAATGAGGGCTACGGCGGCAGGATCCGTGTGCTGCTCCATGGCTGTAACGGACATATGGGCCGGGTGGTGTCTGAGATCATCGGCTCCGAGGATACCATGGAGATAGTGGCGGGAGTGGATCCCTACACGGCGGTGGATAATGTGTATCCTGTCTTTCCTGCCATTGATGAGTGCAATGTAGAGGCCGATGTGGTGATAGATTTCTCCAGTGCGTCGGCGGTGGATGCACTTTTGAATTATTGTGAGGCCAAAAAGCTTCCCGTGGTTTTATGCTCCACCGGGCTTTCGGATGAGCAGCTTATCAGGGCCAATGAGGTATCCCAAAACACGGCGGTGCTCCGCTCCGGTAATATGTCGCTGGGCATCAATACCCTGGTGGATCTTTTGGAAAAGGCTACCAAGATCTTCTGTGATGCGGGCTTTGATGTGGAGATAGTGGAAAAGCACCACAACCGCAAGGTGGACTCTCCCAGCGGCACGGCGCTGATGCTGGCTGATGCGGTCAATGACAGTGCTGGCGGCGATTATGAGTATGTGTATGACCGCCATGACCGCAGGGAAAAGAGGCCGAAAAAAGAGATCGGAATCTCGGCTGTCCGCGGAGGCACCATAGTGGGAGATCATGATGTGATCTTTGCAGGTGAGGACGAGGTCATCACTTTTTCACACAGGGCGTATTCCAGGAGCGTGTTTGCCAAGGGGGCTGTTGAGGCGGCGAAGTTTTTGGCGTATAAGCAGGACGGTATGTACGATATGTCAGATGTGATAGCAGCCAAATAAGACTTAATGCTTTGCTCAGCCCGAGCGTAACAAAACATATTAAAAGACCGGCTTACAGGCCGGTCTTTTTTTCGTCTATCATTTTCTGGATCTTTTTTCTTCTCGCATCCCTGCGCCATAAAAACTCTTTCCACAGTTCGGGATGGAAAAGGATGATGATGGGGAAGAGCTCCAGCCTCCCTGCCAGCATATCTATCATGAGGATCACCTTGGACAAATATGAAAACCCGTTGAAGTTTTGGGTGGGGCCAACGTCAGCCAGCCCCGGCCCGATGTTGTTGAAGGTGGCCACCACTGCCGTAAAGTTGGTCTGCATATCCCTGTTATCCAGAGACACTATAAGTATCGAGCAGACAAACACCAGGATGTAAACGTTCAAAAATACATTGGTGGATCTGAGCACGTCGTGTGCCAGGGGCTTGTTATCGATGGTGATCTTTTTTACACTCTTTGGGTGGATGTAGGAATCAGCCTCTTTGAAAAATGCCTTAAAGAAGATGATGAACCTGGAAATCTTGATGCCGCCGCCGGTACTGCCGGCACAGGCTCCGACGAACATGAGCAACACCAAAATGGTCTTTGAAAAAGCAGGCCAGGTGTCAAAGTCAGTCGTGGAAAAACCGGTGGTCGTAATAATGGAGCCTACCTGAAAGGCGCTCTTTGTAAGGGCGTCGAAAAAGCCGGTGCATTCCTTCAGGATATTGAAGGTTATGGCGGCTATCGCCGCAAATATAACGATAAAGTAGGTACGAACCTCCTCCATGGCAAAGGCCTTTTTGTAATCTTTTTCCTGGAGGTAATAGTAGGCGTTGAAATTGACTCCGAAGAGGATCATAAAGATGGTGACGATCCACTGTATGGGTACGGAATAGTCACCGATACTGGAGTTTTTGATGCCGTAGCCGCCTGTGCCCGCTGTGGCAAAGGCTGTGCAGATGGCGTCAAATACCGGCATTTTTGCAAAGACCAGCAGGGCGAACTCTATCATGGTCATACAGATGTAGATGGTATAGAGGATGCTGGCGGTGGTCTTCATTTTGGGAGCCAGCTTGCCCACAGAGGGGCCCGGGCTCTCAGCGCGCATGAGGTTGATGCTGCCGCCGCCACTCATGGGAATGATGGCAAGCAAAAATACCAGCACGCCCATGCCGCCGATCCAGTGGGTAAAACTCCTCCACAAAAGTGAACAGTGGGAAAAGCTTTCCACATCTTCGACAATGGATGCACCGGTGGTGGTAAAGCCGGATACGGTCTCAAATAAAGCGTCCAGATAGTGGGGGATCTCCCCGGTAAGGACAAAGGGGATGGCTCCGAAAAGAGACAGGACTATCCAGCTAGCCGCAGTGGATATACATCCCTCCTTTAAATAGAAAACGGAATCATGGGGCTTTTTGAAGGTGAGCAGGGATCCTGTAATGAGGCAGACAAGTGCCACAGCCAGGTAATGCTTTCCCTCAGACTCATGATAGATAAGGGCAGTAAAAAGAGGGACCATCAAAAGGATGGCTTCGAT
The DNA here is from genome assembly GCA_024687655.1 of Lachnospiraceae bacterium. GTDB lineage: Bacteria > Bacillota > Clostridia > Lachnospirales > Lachnospiraceae > JAILEN01. Next base: position 17,634 of record JAILEN010000197.1, read on the forward strand.
CTTTATTACTGATCCCAGGACATATCTGATGATACCTCTGTTCATACGTCCTCCTAAGCCAGTATGTCCGAGATGTCGTTGAATCCGGAGTGGGTGGTTACGATCAGCACTGTATCTCCCACCTCGATGGTATCGCTACCTGTGGGGAAGATGATCTCGCCGTGACGACTGATAAAGGTGATCATAAGGTTCTTTTTCAGGGAAAGCTGTGAAATGGGCTTACCTGTAAGCTCCGAGGCATGGTCCACTCTGAACTCTATGGCCTCGGCCCTGTCCTCGTAGAGATGATAAAGGGTCTCTATGTTGGAATCCAGAGAAGCCCGCTTTGCTCTGGCATAAGCGATGATGGCCTCGGAAGTGATGAGCCTGGGAAATACCACAGAACCCAGATCCAGGCGGTTCATTACATTTAAAAATGAGAAGCGATTGACCTTGGTGACCACTTTTGAGCCGGACACATCCTTGGCGTGAAGGGTCAGCAGGATATTCTCCTCGTCTATACCCGTAAGGGGGATAAAGGAGTCGATGGTCTCGATGCCCTCCTCCTTTAAAAGCTCTGCATCGGTGCCGTCGCCGTTGATGATAATGGCCTCCGGCAAAAGGAGACT
>JAILEN010000009.1 GCA_024687655.1 Lachnospiraceae bacterium
AATGCTGAAGGGCATCCTGTGAAATTGCTCATTGCAAATGCAGGAACCATAACTGCCATTCCCCAACCGATAAGGATGTGAACAGCTCCGCCGCCCTTGAAGCCTGACTTCTCAAGTGAAACGTTACAGCAAACACCATCGCCCAGGAGCACCAGAATGAGTGTTCCTATAAACTCACCAACATAAACTGACATAAAACAATCCTCCTTAAATAAAATTGTTTGTTGTATGTGTGCTCATGCACACACTATGTTAAACCGCAACCTGCGGGCTTAACCTTTTTACAGTCACACATGGCATGCCCGGCATACCATGTGTAACCAATAATTCTAATAACTTACTTAGCCCATCCGCGAGTAGCGCCAACAGCCTGCTTCCATCCCTTGAGGATCTCATCACGCTCGGAACCATCCATCTCAGGCTTGAACTCTCTGTCGATAGCCCAGTTCTTGATAACGTCTTCCTTGCTTGACCAGAAGCCAACTGCAAGACCTGCCAGATAGGAAGCACCCATAGCAGTGGTCTCAACGCATACAGGACGATGTACGGGAGAGTTGATGATGTCTGACTGGAACTGCATAAGGAAGTTGTTCTTGCAGGCACCACCATCAACCTTAAGAGCATTAAGCTTAACGCCTGAGCCGTCTTCCATAGCTGCAAGTACGTCGCTTGTCTGAAGAGCAAGAGACTCAACTGTAGCACGGATGATGTGATACTTGTTAACACCACGGGTAAGACCTGTGATAGCTCCACGTGCGTAAGGATCCCAATAAGGAGCGCCGAGACCTGTGAATGCAGGTACTACGTAGCAGCCGTTTGTATCCTTAACCCGAGTAGCGAAGTACTCTGAATCGGGAGCTGCGTCAACCAGCTTAACCTCGTCACGGAGCCACTGGATAGCAGCGCCTGCTACAAATACTGAACCCTCGAGTGCGTACTCAACCTTGCCGTCAAGTCCCCAAGCGATAGTTGTAAGAAGACCATTGTTCGGGAAGATGGGCTTTGTGCCGATGTTCATCAGCAGGAAGCAGCCTGTGCCGTAGGTGTTCTTAGCCATACCGGACTCAAAGCAGGTCTGTCCGAAGAGAGCTGCCTGCTGGTCACCAGCAACGCCTGCAATCTTGATGGGGCCGCCGAAGAACTCGGGATCAGCCTCACCGTACTCGGTGCTACTGGAAGGAAGTGCCTTGGGAAGTACACTCATGGGAACCTCAAGCTGATCGCAGAGTTCCTTATCCCAATCACATGTGTTGATGTTGAACATAAGTGTTCTGGAAGCGTTTGAATAATCTGTAGCGTGTACTTTGCCCTTTGTAAGCTTGTAGATAAGCCATGTATCTACAGTACCGAAGCAAAGCTCGCCCTTCTCAGCTCTCTCGCGAACGCCCTCAACGTTGTTGAGGATCCAACGAAGCTTTGTGCCTGAGAAATAAGGGTCAAATACAAGACCAGTCTTGTTGTATGCTGAATTGTCAATGCCGGGATACTTGTCCATCAGTTCCTGCTTCATATCAGCTGTCCTGCGGCACTGCCACACGATTGCATGATATACAGGCTGTCCGGTTGCACGATCCCAAAGAATTGTTGTCTCACGCTGGTTAGTGATACCGATAGCAGCAATGTCAGATGCGCTTGCGCCAACCTTCTGCATAGCCTCACGAGCTACAGAGAGCTGGGTCTGCCAGATCTCATTAGCATCATGCTCTACCCAACCGGGCTGAGGATAATACTGTGTAAACTCCTTCTGTGCTACGGAGCACATCTCTCCCTTTTCGTTGAACAGGATACATCTGTTACTGGTTGTACCTGCATCAAGGGCCATTACATACTTTGCCATAAAACTCCCTCCTTTTTGAAAAAAAATAAAAACCCATAAATAACGCCATTGTTATTTATGATAACCCCTTAGAGTGAAAAAATCATGCTGCTTTTCACATCCTCATGTATTTTACAGCATAGTTATGCAAATTGCAACAACATTTTGGCCACTTTGTAGTCCCTTTTATGCACTTCTTCCATAAACCCTTGAAAAGCCTTGCTTTATCACACAAAATCGGGGGTCAAAAACCCCCGATCTATGTAAGATTTTACCAATTAAAGCGTTGCTACAGAACAGCGATTATCGCCTCATAGAAATCATCAAAATCCTCGTATGCGGGATACTGCGGATAGTCCTTTTTAATGGCCTCCGTGGTACGGAATAAAAAGCCTGCCCGGCTGGCCTCGATCATGGCCAGATCGTTGAAGCTGTCTCCGGCCGCCACGGTGGTAAAGCCGCAGGACTGGAGCGCCTTTACTGTAGTAAGCTTGCTCTTTTGGCAGCGCATCCTGTAATCCGTGATGGTGCCATCCTCAGCAACCACCAGCTCATTGCAGAAAAGAGAGGGCCAGCCCAGCTTTTTCATAAGGGGCTTGGCAAACTGCTCAAAGGTATCGCTCAGGATCAGAACATTGGTCTGCGCCCGTAATTTGTCCAGAAAATCCTTAGCTCCCGGCAGCGGATCGATGGCCGCAATGGTCTGTTGTATCTGATTAAGCCCTAGGCCATGCTCCCTGAGGAGATCAAGTCTGAATCTCATGAGCTTGTCATAATCCGGCTCGTCACGGGTGGTCCGCTTCAGCTCCGGCACACCCACAGCCTCCGCAAAGGCTATCCAAATCTCAGGGACCAATACCCCCTCCATGTCCAAACATACTACTGTCTGCATATTTACCTCACAATAAAACAAAAATAACTATATCTACAATGATGCCGAGTACGAACCCGGCGATGACCTGGCTGGGCGTGTGCCCGACAAACTCCTTGAGCTTTTCCTCAGGGGACATATCCTCGGTATATACAAGCTTGATCATGTCGTTGATGATCTTGGCCTGCTTGCCGGTCTCCAGTCTCACGCCCATGGCATCATGCATCACTATGAAAGCCAGCATGATGGCCACCGCAAAAACGGGGGTGTCAAAACCTGCTATAAAGCCTGTGGCTACGGCAATGGCCGTAACCGTGGCGGAATGGGCACTGGGCATGCCCCCGTCTCCCAATAGTCTCTTGATATCAAGTGTTTTGTTAATAACGGCAAAGGTGATCGTTTTTAATATCTGTGCCGAAGCCCAGGCGAACACACCTGCCCATAATATCCTGTTAGAAATAAGCTGCTCGATTACTTCCATAAGCCTACACCTTCTGCATACGTCGCTCGCAAACCGAAACCACATCACCCGGCATGAAAACCGTGGACCCCTTGGGGATCATGGCTTTGCCGTGCCTGATGACGGATACCACCACCATATCCTCCGGGATCTGGAGGTTCCACAGATACTCACCGTTCCAGGGGTGGGTATCATCTATCATAAATTCCCTGGCCCTGATGCCATGTTCATTTTTATACGCCAGACATCCCATGATCAGCTCATCACCCGGCTTGATCTGGGTATTGCCTCTGGGAGTGATGACGTTGTTGCCCCGGATGACAGCCACCACCATGATCTCCGGCGCCACGGATATCTCCTCTATCCTCTTCCAGGCATAGGGATGATCCTCAGTAATACCGAAGGAGAAAAACTGGAGATCGTTACCCTGGGACACATCATCCAGGGGCTTCATCCTGGTATAATATTCCACAAAGCCCGCGGAAATGATACCTGTGGGGATGGCCACAAGCCCGACTCCCATAAAGGAAAGGATAATGGCCACTATCCTGCCTAAGGTGGTGATGGGATATATATCACCGTAACCCACAGTAAGCAATGTGGACACCGACCACCACAGTCCCGAAAAGGCATTTTTAAAAACCTCCGGCTGGGCCTCATGCTCGATACCATACATCAGAAGGGATGCCGCCAGCATCATGGTGAGCACGATGGCAACCGATGACATGATCTGTCTGCTCTTTGCCCTGAGGACGTCTATGACTATATTGAAGGCATCGCTCTGGGCGTTGATCTTGAAAAGCCTGAATATCCTGAATATCCGAAGGATCCTGAAGGCCACCATACCCCAGGGCAGCATGGCTATAAAATAGGGCAGGATGGACAGCAGATCCACCAGACCGAAAAAGGAAAACACATACTTAAATCTGGCCTTGGCGGGACTAATACCGGTATAGTAGAAGTCCGCAGTCCAGACGCGAAGTATATACTCCAGGATAAATATCCCCACCGTGACGGACTCTATCATATCCAGATTTCTGTCTATATCAGGCGGTATGGAAAATGTCCCCGCAAACAGACAGATGATATTGATGACGATGGAGGACGCTATCACATAATCCGCAAGCCGGCTGGGTACATCCTCCCGGCTGCCGATCTGTATGATGTCGTATATTCTTTTTCTGAAATCAGGCTCTTTTTTTACCATCTCGTAAGTTAGATCTCAAAAATCTTAGCATACTCCGCAAGTGCACCGTCAGTATCGTGGGCCAGAACTCTCTTGGCTAAAACCTTGCCCAGCTGTACGCCCTCCTGGTCAAAGCTGTTGACGTTCCAGATAAAGCCCTGGAACATGACTTTGTTCTCAAAGTGAGACAGGAGTGCTCCCAGGGATGCGGGTGTCAGCTCCTGCCCGATGATGATGCTGGAGGGTCTGCCACCGTTAAACTTTTTGTTGGGATTCTCGTCATCCTTGCCACAGGCAAAGGCCACTATCTGAGCTGCCACATTGGCACACAGCTTCTTCTGGCTGGTGGAATCCTCTATGATAACGTCGTTGTCAAACTGACTGTTTTTAAAGCCCACAAACTGCAGAGGGATGATATCCGTGCCCTGATGCAGAAGCTGATAGAAGGAGTGCTGGCCGTTGGTGCCGGGCTCACCAAAGATGATGGGACCCGTTACATAATCGATGGGCTCGCCAAAGCGGTTCACCGACTTGCCGTTGGACTCCATATCCAGCTGCTGCAGATGTGCAGGGAATCTGGAAAGTGCCTGGGAATAAGGCAAAACCGCAGTTGCGGGATAGCCCAGGATATTCCTCTCGTAAAATCCGATGAGAGCATCCAGCATGGCGGGATTCTTCATGGGATCCTTTTCCGTAGCGGTCCTGTCAGCTGCTGCGGCTCCGTCCAGGAAATCTGCGAAAACCTGGGGACCGAAGGCCAGTGAGAGTACTGCACCGCCCACACCGGAGGTAGATGAATAACGACCGCCGATGAAATCGTCCATGAAAAATGCCTCGAGATAATCATCGCTCTTGGCCAGAGGTGATGTCTCGGAGGTAACCGCAATCATATGCCTGGCAGGATCCAGGCCCTTTTTCCTGAGGGCATCCATAACAAAGGACTGGTTGGTCAGGGTCTCTAAGGTAGTCCCTGACTTTGAAACCAAAATGAAAAGCGAATGCTCAACATCGATCTGCTCTAAAACCGCCGTGGCGTCATCGGGATCAACATTGCTGATAAACTTAGCCTCCATGAGGAACTTGCCGTTTTTACGTGCCCAGCCCTCAAGAGCCAGATACATGGCGCGGGGACCCAGGTCGGATCCGCCGATACCGATCTGAACAACGGTGGTAAACTTCTCGCCCTTGGCGTTGGCGATCTGTCCGCTGTGTACCCTGTCGGCAAAATCGGCTATGCGCTTCTGCTCGTTTTTATAAAATTCTCTTTTATTGACACCGTCGGCCATAACGTCATTGCCCAGCTGTCCGCGGGTGAGCTGATGGAGCACCAGACGCTTTTCTCCGGTGTTGATGACCTCGCCGTTGTAGAGCTCGGCGAACTTATCGGAAAGCTCGGCCTCTGCTGCCAGATCACAGAGCTTTTTCAAAATGTCGTCATCCACAGCCTTGGCCGCATAGTTGTATGACATATTCGCAGCCATGGGTACCGTGTAGTTTTTCACCCTCTGTGCTCCGCCATCGCCTGACATGACCTGAGGCAGGTCAACCTTTTTTGCATTGGAAAGCTCCTTAAAAGAAGCCAGTGTATCCAGATTTTTCCAATTTGCCATTTTAAAACCTCCTATATCGAAAGATCATCCCTGATGGCCGCCATCTCCTCCTCCGTAAACTTCACATGGGACCAGGTGAGGAGGTTCCTGCCATCATCATATCTGGGGATCAGGTGCACATGGAGATGGAAAACCGTCTGACCGGCAGCCTCTCCGTTGTTCTGTAATATGTTAAAGCCGGCACAGCCCAGCTTTTCTGTCATATGGGTGGCAAGCTTTTTTGCCAGGGGCATGATACGTGATGCCACATCGTCCGACACCTCATAGATGTTGGCAAAATGCTCCTTGGGCAGGATAAGCGCATGACCCTTGGTGGCGGGATCCGCATCCAGGATCACCTTGAAATCATCATCCTCATAGATACTGTTGGTGGGGATCACCCCGTTTGCAAGCTTGCAGAAAATGCAGTCGTCCTTTTTCATATATTCCTCCTTAATCCATAAACGGTATGGCTTCATCCAGCATGCGCAGGACCTTAATGGGGCCTCTGGCCGAAAGATCTCCCATGGTAAATGCCCTCTGGAAGGTGGATCTGCCGGCTATTATCTCGTCCATCACATCCGTGGTCAGCCTGATCTCCACATCCACGTCCGGCACCTCGCCGTAATGGCAGATGAACTCGTCATTGTCTATACCCAGATACAGAGGCTTGGCCATGCCGTCTATCACAAACTGATAACTGACCTTCATCATCTCCTGGGGGATGAAATGGGACTTGAAGCTGTCCACATAGTCGGTCTCGGCGTCCCCCGAGCCTGTCAGCATGTTCCTGTATATAGATGAAAGCTCGATAACATCCTGCTTCTGCTTTTGAACATAGGTATCATCCGCCAGATTCCTGGAAAGCTGCTCGCTCTCCTGAGGTGAAAGCTGGATGCTCTCGCTCCTCATAATGGTGCGGGTGATGGCCTGATTACTGGCCGGAAGGGATGTGGCCTTCTGGGATATGGTGCGGTACAGGTTCTCCGCCTTTTTTTCTATGATATGCAAAAAATCGTTATCAGACTCAAAGGTGGTGCGGTCCTCCACATATCCGCAGAGCCCGCTGCACAGATGCCCGCCCAAGATCTCCCAGGCGTTTTCCAGGGTCATCATCCCCTCACGCTCTCCGTAGGTCTTGGAGATCACCACTGGCTGCATATAGATATCCGCGATGCGCTCCTTGTCACCGTAGAGCCAGCAGGCGTCCAAAAACTGGGTCATGAAGCCGCCGATGCCCATCCACTCCACCGTGGTGGCAAGTATGATGCCATCAGGCTCCTTCAGGGTCTCGGGCAGGGTCATGATCTCGTTTTTGTATTCATAGAGATTATAGGTCGTAACATCCACCCGAAGCTCTAAAAGTACAGACTCCATTTTTTTCAACACATACAGAGTGGGGTCGTCAAGCACGCCTCGTCCGCCATAATATATGTTTATTTTCATGCTGTATCTCCTATATTTTTGTCGGGTATTATTATAGTAGATATATGAGTTTGCCGCAAGAAAAAAAGACTGTCCCAAAAGACAGTCCTAGTACATCGGGTTTTAAGTAACTGGACCAATCGCGAAGGATATGTGCTGTAGAGTGCCGAGCCAAAACGTAGGCGTAGCGGGCTACGCCAAGGCTTTGGTGCGTGTGCTATACAGTGCATAGACAAGCGATTTGATCTAGTTAATTAAAAGACGCTGTACTAGTGCGCCCGTTTCAACTTACTGCATCGATAAGATCGGCAACAGCCCTTACCCCGTCCATCTGTCCGCTGTCACTCATGGCCTTTTGATACTTCTGCCTGTCCCGGTATACCTGCCTGACGGCAGCACACAGGGTATCCTCGGTGATGGTCTCCTCCTCCATCACGTATGAAAAGCCCTGGGACTCAAAGGACCTAGCGTTAAGGATCTGGTCGCCACGGCTGGCAGACAGACCCAGTGGTATCAGGATATTGGGCTTGTGAAGGGCCAAAAGCTCACAGATGGCATTGGCGCCGGCTCTGGATATCACCACATCTGCTGCCGCAAAAAGATCCGGCAGTTCCTCGGAAATATACTCATACTGGACATAGCCCTCCCTGCCCGTAAGGGATTCGCTGAGATTGCCCTTACCGCATAGATGGATGATAGAAAACTCACCCAAAAGCTCATCCAGAGAATTCCTGACTGCATCATTGACAAATACCGAACCCTGGGATCCGCCGATTATGAGAAGGATGGGCTTGTCGTCCCCAAGTCCGGTGAAATCAAGGGCTCTTTGCCTGTCACCCTCCAACAGCTCCTTTCTGATGGGACTGCCGGTAAGTACCGCCTTGTCAGCCGGAAGGTTTTTGAGGGTCTCCGGGAAGTTGCAGCACACCCTGGAGGCGCCCCGCATGGCGATCTTGTTGGCCAGACCCGGGGTCATATCCGATTCATGGATGATGGCGGGTATGTGAAGTCTGCCAGCGGCCAGCACCACAGGCATGGAAACAAAGCCGCCCTTGGAAAAGATCACGTCCGGCTTTTCCCTCCTGAGTATCCTCTTTGCCTGGAAATAACCATGGATGACCCTGAAGGGATCGGAGAAGTTTTTAAGGTCAAAGTATCTCCTGAGCTTTCCCGATGCTATGCCGGTATAGGGGATCCCGCAGTTTTCGATAAGCTCCTTTTCCATCCCGGCGTATGAACCTATATATGATATCTCGTAGCCCCGTTTTTTGAGCTCGGGGATGAGTGCAATGTTTGGTGTAACGTGACCGGCCGTACCTCCGCCGGTTAAAATGATCTTTTTCATACTGATGTCCTTTGTATTTTCCAAAACTACATCAGACATTTTAGCATAATCCGGACCATTAAGAAATAGCAATTCTGCTTTTAAAAAGATACTTATACTATCCGGTACACCACGTCCGCAAAGGAGATCACATCCATGCGTTTGAGCTTTTTGGCCTTATGGTACGGCAGTATTTCGCCATTTACGAAAGTCCCGTTTTTGCTGTTGAGGTCCTGTACATAAAAACTGCCGTCCCGCCGGAAAATCTTTGCATGATAACGGCTCACAGCCTCCGAGGATAAAATGGCGTCGTTTCCACCGGAGCGGCTGCCAATGGAAAATGGGTTTTTATCCACCTGAAGGTCACAGCCTCCCCGGCCTCCCGATTCATATATGAGTCTGCCCCGGCATCCGGTCCTGTCTTCGGACAAAAGCATGGTTTCCTCCTCGGGCTGCGGCACCTCATCAAACTCGATGTCCCGAAAAGGTTTCTTTTCAGGCAACAATTTTCGTCTGCCCTTTAAAAAATCCGGCAGAAGCTCAATGATACGGGCCTTAAATCCGTCAGTCAGTTTTTTGATGAGGCTTTTTTTCTCACTTACCCTCTCCTCAGGTTCTTCGGGGACTTCGTAACGGAGCCGATCATATCTGCAGGCTTCGGCTGCCACCGGTTTGTCATAATCGGGGGTGTCCATAAAATCAGATTCGTCATAACTGAAATCCTCCGACAGATCGGAGTCTTTGCACTCACGGCCCAGCCTCTCCATCAGATCATAAAATGAAAACTCCTCCCTCTCCGTGATGGCATACAGTTCATAACAAAGAGCCGTAACCTCCGCCTTTGAATGATCCACCTCGGAGATCACGAATCGCATCAGCTGTGCCAGCTGTTCCTTTACATCATCATGCTCCAGAGGACAGAAGCACAGCATGGCCCTGTATGTATCCTCCCTTTTTTCGTAGAGCAGGGCATCCGGGTGCAAAAGTATGTGCTCGTCTTCAATGAGATATTTGGCCAGTTTCCCGTATGCCTCCTTTACCGAAGAAAAAAGCTCATACAGCAGATCAGCAGTTATGCCCTCGCACAGTATGATGTCCCTGAAGGAGCGCATGCCGCCGATATCATACCAGAACTGTGTTTTGCCGTTCAGCTCCAGTGAATGAAACGTTAGAAGCTGCGGGATATCATTTCTTTTCAGCATCTGTTTTTCAAAACCCAGGGCCGCCCTTTTCCCTTCCAGCACCATATAACTGCCCTGGACAGTACGTCTGTATTCAATATTCATGACTCGCCTTCCTTTACGTCATTGCTGTCAATAAGCCCCTTTACCGTCCTGCTCAGTCGAAAGACCTCCTGGGGCTTTGTGTCAGGCGCTTCATAGCTTGCCACGGTCTCCATGGCAGCGCCGTAGAGACTGATGCCTCCCATAAACAAAAGCCCGATAAATATCATGCATATCCCCATAACTGCCGCTGCCTCCACCGTATATGCCGCCCGAAGCCTGAAGGGAAAAACATCCTCTCTTTTCATATAATCCGTAAATCTGCTGTACACCCAGGCACAGCCACGTAGTTTTTTCATGTAGGCATACCTCCGTTACATAACACTGTTATCAAAAAGCCGGCAAACAAAAAGGGAACAAAGGGCAACTCATAGCTTTTATCCTTATCAGACAGCACCATAACACACGCTCCTGCTGCTGCTGCCAAAACAAGCCCCAGCCAAAGCATAAACACATTGCCCCAAAAGCCCATATATATGCCGGTTACTGTCAAAAGGACAGCGTCCCCCTTTCCTATCTTTTCGTGGGTGGCAATGCTCAGAATATATGCAGTAATCCCGGTGATCAGGCCTCCCAGCATCCTCTCACAGCTGATCCTGCCAAAGTACAGATGCAGTATCACACCCGCCATACCCCATAGCATCATGGGGATCACAGGCACTGTCTTTTTTCTGATATCCTCTATGGACATATGCAAGAGCATACCCGTCATACATAGTGCTTCCATAAGTATCATCCTCCACATTTCGGACACGCATGGTATTTTTCCATAGCCTCGGACAGTTTCATCATGGATATGGTGCGTTTTAATCCGCTGCAGGATACCCTGCCATGATAGCAGTCGCCCCAGCTGGTGATATACACCGATGAGCCGGCATCCCTGCCACACAGCGGACAGATGGTATATCTGTGACCGCCGGAGTTTCTGAGATCCCCCACCGATGAAACCGAGACACTTCTTATGGAGGGGTTGATATAGGGGCACTCCCGGGATCTGTGATATGCCCTGCCGAAAGGCGTGACATACACGTATTCCTCATCACCGGCCCCCTCATGGGGATCATATCCGTTCCATATCCTGGCACTCTTTTTCTGGTAAATAAAAATCCCCTGACCGGAAAAGAGTCTGATGGGAAGGTTGATCCTGTAGGCTGCAGTAAGCGTAATGTTTTTGTCGTCAACACTACTCTCTCCCAGATACACGCCCGCAGTCCCGCCCAGCACTGCTCCATCCAGCTTGACATCCGAGGACAAAAGCTTTCCGTAAAAAAGGGCTGACGCCGCATATATGTTGGGATCCTCGCTGCAGACTGCCATGGTATCCACTGTCTCGGTCAGGCATGTGTCTATGGCCCAGCCTGTCATCACCACCCTGATGAAAAACATCACACAGACCGCAAAGCCCATGAACACAGGAAGTGCCACCGCCGCTTCTATACTGTAGGAGCCCTTTTGTCTGCCGGAGAGCCGACAAAGATGTCTCTTCTGTGGAAAGAGAGATTTAGCTTCGTTGAGGATTGGAATCAGAATATGAACAATATAGGTAAATAGTTGAGAAAGAGACATCTTTATCCACCCTCCGGCAATACTTTTACAGATATGACAGTATCGGCTCCTCAGTATACTCGTAGACTGACAGTTTTGTTGACACCAGGGGTGCCATGGACAGAAACAGGGGAGACCCGGACATTTTTACATGATATGTACCCTCTATCATCATGTTGTCCATCCTGACATTCACATAGTCCTCGTTTTGATGCAGCTCCTCCTCCATCAGATCAAGGGGCCTCAGTCCCAGTCTGGCAGAAGGCGTCACACACATGAAGGCAAAGAGGTAGCCCTTATAATCAATACCCGATGATACATCTATGGCCTTTACATCGGTGTTCAGATACTCCGGCAGTGTAGCCAGATTGCTGGTCCAGTTGGAGGGCTCCTTGATCAGTGGAACCCTGCCTCCGCTCAGCAAAAGCCTCACATCCAAAACACTCTCCACATAGGCCCACGACGACAGTATCGCCATTGTGATGACCGGCTCCAGCTCGGGATTCATCAGGGCCGCCGAAGCCGCTGCTGCCAGTCCCTCTGCCTCAGACCGCCTGGCGCCGTCACTTGAAAGCGCCACCAGGTTCTCCGCCTCCCTCAATGCCAGAAGCTTCTTTACCACGGATCGCAGGTTTTCCTCATCCGTCAGATTGCCGCTTACCACATATTCCAGTTCGTAATTCATATTGGCCCTCTCACGCCTGTCGGTATAGCAGCCCAGCCGGTCCAAAAGCCATAGCTTGTATAAGAGCTTGTCCGATACGGTAAGGTTCTTTTCCTCCGCATCCCCCCGGTTCAGGGATCGCTTTGACACCCGGTCCATTGAAGTGATCCTGCCACCGGAAACTCCCATATCACTACCCAGCACCTGGTAGAGCACACCCCTTTTTCTGAAGCTCTCCACAGCATCTACGATCTCAAGGCTTTCATCTTCACCTGATACTCTTCCACCGCGGGATCCCGTCACATAGACCCTGTGTTCAACCGCATCGATAACTGACGCTGAAAGCAACGTCCGATCTGGTACGTATCCTGCTGCCGTAACACCCTGTGCCGCCCTGCCTGCGTCCTCCCATTTTTCAATAAGCTCCATGGGGATATCATACTTGGCCTGGGCGGCGGCCTCCTTCATAAAGCCGGCCCCTTTGTAGTCGGTAAGCAGCGTCACCTTATCCAGCTTTGTGTCAGTGGGATACATTCGGCACAGGTTCACATACTTGATGATCCCCCTGTCATGAGACGGATCCCCTCCTTCACTTGCATAGGAAGTCATCCGTGACACCAGTTTTTGTTCATCGGCGGCAGCCCCACCGTAACCCATATCCACAGCCAAAATCCCATACTCCTCGTACAGCAGTCTGTTGTAATCCCCCAGGCCGCTCTGGGCTGCCGAGGCCGCCAGGGTGTGGGCGGTACTCTTCATGCAAAAGTACCGCACCACCTCCGACATGGAAAAGAATAACGACATCACCATTGTGAGGCTCATGACCATAAAGATCGTTATACTGCCACATCTTCTCATATCAGACCCTCCCGGCATCCTTTTCCACTTTGTCCAGGATATCCCCTGCGACCTTTGTGATACGATCCTTGAATATCAAAACCAGTGAAATGAGCACCACCAAAATCAGAATGACCTCCACCACTCCGACTCCATCCTCTTCTATCAAAAATCTTTTTATATCCAACATATACTCCTCTCTTTCTCTGCATAATGCAGTCCGAACTACAGGCTTATGGACATCAGCGCCGGCACGATCAAAACTATGAGTATCATCCCCAGCAGCCCTCCCATGGGTATAAGCAGCTTTGTGGAAACCTGCTCCCCGGCGGTCTTTATATCCCGAAGCCTGGCCTCACGGACCATCTGCTCCTCATGGGAGAGCTGTTCCAAAAGCCTTTCATTGCCATGTCTTAGGTTCTGCCTCAAAAGTACCGTAAGCTTCCGGTATGACGGGTGTATGCAGTTCCTCCCGTACCTGTCATAGGCGTCGCCTTCCAGGGCGCCGTCCCTGATGGCCCTGTTCATCAGTATCAGGTTTTCATACGCGCACTTTTCCTCCTTAGGATGTGCGCCTTTCCACTTCATATACTGCTTTTCCATCCTGTCAAACGCTCCCCTTGGACTGATGCCGGCGCCCACATACAGACTCAGGTTCTCCACGATGTCCGGATACTGCCTTCCATATACCTCGCGTTTTTTTACCATTTCCCTCTTCTCATCTATTCCTGAACCCAGGTACAGAGCCACTCCGGTGACCAGCCCCAAGACACACAAGATCAGACCCTTGTATTCCACCGGCTTTTTCCACAGCAGCTTCTGACCCGAAATGTCCCCGGGGAGCACCATCTCGGTGCCGGCATTATCCTCATTGGACCGCTCCACCAGCATCCTGACTGCCTCCAAAAACCCCTCCGGGCTTTTTACATCCGGCTGAACGACGGTAAAGTAAAAGGTGTAATCCCTTTTTTCATCCTCTATGGAAAGGGTGCAGTCGGCAGTGATTATCTCATCTTCTTCAAAGCCGGTATGATCTATGTCTCCCGAAGGATCCACTATCCCTCCCGGACTAAAGTCCCACTGCGCACCCACCATGTCTCCGGCGTAGGAAGTCCTGGGCTTTAGCCTGCGCCAGACCGCATCAGGGCTTTCGTTGTCCCCAAAAAAACTCTCATCTATCTCCGATATGGCCTGATCGAAAAGCTTTTCAATCTGATCCTCCCCCATTTTCTGCGGAATAACGGAAATGTCGATCTGGCTTTTTTGTCCCGCTCCAGAGACCTCAAGCCTGACATCCCTGTCTTCATCTTCCGCCGATGGGCGTTCTATGGTAACGGTCCTCTCCACCAATGCATCATAAAAGCTGAGTCCCTGAATTATGATGCCTAAAAGCACTATGGCTATTATCAGCATTAAATGATTTTTCTTCATAGACTGTTCATAACCTTATCTATTATATGGTCCCCAAAGGCCACGGATCCGGCGTATATCAAAAGGCTGCCGGACATAAGCACCACCCCGGCCACATTATGGTAAAGTGGGGCCAGAAAGCCCCTGCTGGACAGCTTCATATACAGGATTATGACCATGGGCATGACTGACATTATGGAAAGCTCCAGTTTTTTCTGTGAGATCATGGATGACAGTTCGCCCCTCATATTGATCCTCTCCTCCAGCCTGTCAGCCGTATCCCTGAGATACTTTGCATAGCCTCCGCCCAGTCTTTTGGTATATAGGAATATTTCCCCAAAGCTTTCTATCTCCTCTATGGGATATTTTTCCACAATACTCAAAAAAGCCTTTTCCACCGGGACATGCATTTTTACCTCACGGTTCATCTCCACAAGATCCGGGATGAGGATGCTCTTTTGCCCATACAGGTTTTTAAGCACATCCGCAGAATCATAAAAAGCGTTTTCAACCGAATATCCTGTCTGCAAAAGAGATGCCACCGACAGAAGGATCTCTTTAAACTCCTGCCGGATACGCTCCTGCCGCGCCTCGCTTTGCTTTTTCATATACCTGAAACAGTTTACTATCCCCACCGGTATGATCACCAAAAGACCATAGAGCGAATCGAAAAAGCCATAGGCTATCAGCACTGCCAGGCCGGCGCTTTCCAAAACTACTATCAGGTAGTCCTTTACTCCCGCCACATAATGAAGCCGCCCCCGGGATCTCAGCCCTTCTGCAACAGCTTTTTTGTGTGCTCCAGTTCGTTTTTTCTGATCCATCCTCCGGTATCTCCTGATTCCTCGTAAGCATAGAGTGTCGAAAGTTTTACTTCGTTGTCCTCCATCCCCATTACCTCGGCGATCTCCAAGAGCTTACGTTCCCCGGTTTTTATCCTGCCCAGATGTATGAAAATATCAATGCCACTGGCTATCTGTTTTCTGATAGCCGACACCGGCAGATCCACATCCGACGCCATCAGCACCATGGTCTCCAGACGCGAGACCATATCCCTGCAGGAATTGGCATGGCCCGTCGACAGGGTGCCGTCGTGCCCCGTGTTAGCTGCAGTCAAAACCTCCAGCGCCTCGGCACCGCGGCATTCACCCACCACTATCCGGTCAGGCCTCATGCGAAGGGCTGCTCTGACCAGGTCTCTGATCCTGATCTCCAGCTTTCCCTCCAGGGTGGCGTTGCGGGTCTCCAGTCTCACCAGGTTTTCTACGCCTCTTATCTGAAGCTCTGCAGAATCCTCTATGGTAATGACCCTTTCGTCCCTGGGCACAAAATCTGTCAGCGCATTTAAAAACGTTGTCTTTCCGCTGCCGGTGCCCCCACAGACGAAGATATTGTATCCGGTCCTTACCAGTTTCTCTAAGAAGTCAGCAATCTCGCCATTAAGCGACCCATAGGCCAAAAGCTTTTCCATGGTTATCCTCTCATCCGGAAAACGTCGTATGGTGACTGTCGCTCCGTCAACCGAAACCGGCGGTAAGATCACATTTACTCGCGACCCATCCATGAGCTTGGTATCCACGATGGGACAGGATTCATTTACCACCCTGTTGTTTTCGGCCACGATCTGCTGTATCACGTCATACAGCTTCTCCTCAGATGAAAAGGATATGGTGCTCCTTTTCAGCCTGCCTGCTTCCTCTATAAAGATCTTGTCAGGTCCGTTGATCATTATCTCCGTCACTCCGGGCATCTCCAGCAGCTCCTGAAGAGCATCCAGCTTGCGCAGAGAATTAAATATCTCCCGCTCCAGCTGGACCCTTTCAAATATGGGAAGGGGACGATCCCTGGCTGAATGTATGATCTCCCTGCGGATGATCTGCCTGATCTCTTCATCATCTATGTCTCTGGACAGATCCATCTTTTCGAGGATCCTTGTCCTTATTTGTTCACGCAAGTTCTCTTCTAACAAAGTTTCCCAGATTCCCTTCTAAAAGCTGTCCGAATTCATAAGTACCGTCTGCCAGATTAGTAGCCGACATGGGCAGGATAACCTCCTGTATATCCGGAGCCTCACTGATATTGGTAAGATAGGACATGAATTTACCCTGCGCCTTTCTGTAATAATCCTCAGGCCTCCCCAAAATTATCAGTTCCTTCATCCTGCTTATCACATCCTCAAATCCCTGCAGCATCTGATCCATCAGCACCACCAGCTGGTAGCCGTTTTTTTCTGCGGTCTCAAAAAGCCTCTCCCACTCATCCCCAGTGATCTCGGCTATCCTGCCGGGATTTCTCATGGGTGGTAACAGGGCTATGCCCTCGAAATACCAGATGAATTCCTCCAGGGAAAATGACGGATCATCCTCTGTCTTCATCAAATATAAAAGATCCAAAAGGTCATTTTCCACATTTCTGCCCAAAAGCTCCGGCAGGATGCTTATGGTCTCAAGATCCACAAACAAAGCCTTACCATCGGTATTCCTGGTCTTTGTGTAAGCCATGGAAAACGGCAGCCTCAGATCGTGCCAGATGGGTGAAAATATCCCTGTTGATGAACCTCTTTTTACATGCATCCCAGTGATCATCTTCATGACATCATCCTGCCTGATGGCCGAGTATATCCTGTCCAAAAAGGTATCCATGGACTGATACTTATACAGAGACTCAACATCCTCTATCCTATCATCCGTCTCGTTGCACAGATACATTACACGGGTAAGCTTCACGTCCGGTCTCTCCTTTTCATAAGCCAAAAGAAAAGCCCTGCCCAAAAGCCCCAGATCATATTTCCCCTCATCATTTAAAAAATCCGATACGTCCGTGAATGCACTCACTCTTATCTCATCCTTTGTCCACGCCATAAAATGGCACAGCGATCTTACATATGATATGTCCTCATCACATACCAATACCCTGAAATGCTCCATTATTTATAACCCCCTCCCAGGCAAAAACCGCACAACAGGCCGCAAAAATACAGCCGCAAAAATGCAGTTTTCCCAAATCTTCATTGATTGTCTGATAATAAGTGATCTTCTTTTCAGTCAGTGTTTTTTGTACATATATTTGGAAATTCTTAAGATGTGATAAGATCATCCCTGCCCGTATGAGCCTGGCGCCGCCTGCTGCGGCCCCGATAACAAGGGATAAAAAAATGATCGTTAGCATCTGATGATGATCCAGAAAAAGAGATATCATTGAGAGAGTTTTCAGATCCCCTGCCCCCAGTGCCTTTATTCTAAAGAGCACATATAAAAGAAGGATGGGCCAGGTCAATGATATGATCGCCTCCGGGACGCCGGAAGCTCCCTTTTCACAGATAGCATATATGAAGCCTGAGGTATATCCTATCAGGATCAGGGTATTGGGAACCCTGGCCTTTTGCAGGTCAAACACATATGCTGACAAAGACAAAAAAAGCACGTAAACTACATTCGTACACACCACCTCTTTCTGCGTCGGGAGATCATCTCGATCTGCTCCCCGACAGGCAATGCAAATTATAGTTTCGTGCCCGCGGAATTGTCTATTGTCGTTTTGTGCAAACCGCTCTTTTGTGCATCCTATATAAAGATAAAAAATTTTTTACAGCATATTATACAAAGAATCCCCTGTTTCTGTCAGAATATACCATTTCGTTCACATCGTTTCTGCCATAGGTATATCCGGCATGGACCTTCTGGGAGTGACCCATGACAGGTGGAGCCTCATCTTTTTTGGAGATCTCTCTGAAGGAGTCTCCTATCTGATCCATGATCTTAATGGTATTGTCGATCTCAGTCACATCCAGAGAATAAACTGCCCGCGCCAGAGCCCGCTCGCAAAAATCATAAAGAGCATAGAGGTTCTTTGCGATATCGTATTTGAAATCAAGGGCATTTTTCAGATGACGCAATACCTGGGATGCCTGATGAAGGGCATGGGTATATTCCCGGATGCTCTTTTCATTACGCCCCTGTCTAAGGGCGCTCTTTGCTTCATCCGTATAGCAGGAATATATGTCGAACAACACCACGATTATACCCGTGGCGTTACCCGTTGTGATCCTGTTGGTAAAACAGGATATCTCTTCCCTTGTCATTCCATTTTCCTGAATAGTAAACTTCACAGTTTCCCTCCAAAAAGATCAGACATTATCCTATAAGCTGAAGCGCCATCTGAGGCAGCTCGTTTGCCTGAGAAAGAGCCGAGGTGGCTGCCTGGGATAATACGTTATATCTGGTATACTCAGTCATCTCAAGAGCCATGTCCACGTCCTTAAGTCTGGAGATGGCTGACTCCATATTCTCACTGGTCTGGTCAAGAGACTTGATCGCATAGTCCAGGCGGTTTGTATATGCACCCAGAGAAGAACGGGTCTCGCTGATATAGGCGATGGCCTTGTCTGCCTGGTCGATGGCAACGGAAGCACCGCTTATGGTGGTAACATCCATATCATCGATGTAGAGGTTTTCCGTATCCGTTGAAGGGATGATAACTCTCATCTGCTGACCCTCGTTGGATCCGATCTGCAGATCCATGGGGCCGATGTCGGTAACTTCCACATTTATTACCCCATCATATTGTCCCTTTGTATGATCGTCGGGATCGATCCATGCATCTTTTTCATATCCGGCATCCAAAAGCATGCTCATCTTAAAGCCGCCAACATCGGTAAAGGTAACCTTGTTGCCTTCCATTGTATAGGTGCAGGTTGTTCCAAACTGGCTGTCTGCCGTATTATTGACCATGTTGATCACTGCGTTTTTACCATGACAGGGATTCGTATTATTAGTGTAATCCACTGAAGGAAGGCCAAGAGCAGTCTGCAATTCCGCACTGCTTGCAGCCACCTGAATGGAGGCATCATCTCCGTAAGCTGCAGAATAAAAAGTCAATCCGCTGGCAGACTTCTCTATTGTGGCATTACCCATCTCTGCTGCATCTCGCAAAGCTCCTAAAACCTCATCTTCTGTCATACCGGCCTTAAGCTCAGCCCTGGCTCCGTTTATATCAACAAACCCGCTGGCAGTTAAGGGATAGGTGGCAGCGGCTGTGGTCTCAATCTTGCCCCTGGTAGCAGCCTTTTGCACCGTAAACTTATAGGGCCCTGCCTTTACCTCTTCACTGGTCTGGATGCGGCTTACATTGTCAGCATAGCAGCGTGCGCCTACGGAGCCGTCCAAAAGCATCTTTGTATTGAACTCTGTGGTGGAGGAAATACGATCGATCTCATCCTTAAGATTGGTTATCTCTGCCTGGATGGACTCCCTGTCAGTTTGTGAATTGGTATCGTTGGCAGCCTGAACAGCCAGCTCTCTCATACGCTGGAGCATGCTGTGAACCTCATTAAGCGCACCATCTGCAGTCTCCAAAACAGAGCTGCCGTCGGAAGCGTTCTGTGAAGCCTGGGACAGACCGTCGATCTGAGCCTTCATCTTGTTTGAAATTGCCATTCCGGAGGGATCGTCCTTGGAATGATTGATCTTAAATCCTGAAGAAAGCCGCTCCATGGATGCAGCCAGCTTTTCCTCTGTACGGAGCAGCTGCTGATTCGTGATAACGGCAGAAATGTTATTATTTATCTTCATGGGTTGTCTCCTTTCGAATGCAACGGAATTACCGCGTTTTCAAAATCAAAAGCTATTGCTTTCGTTCCTTACCTTGTTTCAACAGCATCCTTGCATTCAACTGCGGCCGCCCGAGCGGGTCCGCTTTTTTGTAAAGAGACAATCCCTGTCTTTAATCTTACAGTTTATATATCGGCCATCGGGATGAAAAAATTAGTGCGGCGGATCAAATTTTGACCTGCCGCACTGATAAAACTATGAAATGATCTCGCCGAAGCCCTGGATGAATGCTCTCGCCATGGCGTACAGCTTTTTGGTCTGTATCTCTCGTCGCTCTGACGTAGTTTCATAGTCCGGTCTGTCAGTAAAAATGGAATTTGAGTCCACAGACTCATCCAGCCCTACGGTAAGCCCCACCGGAAAGCCCGCCGCCGATGACAGCTTATCCGAGAAGTTTTGGAGATTGTCCGAAATGGCATCACGAGCAGCCTCTGTGACCACTCTTATGTGCCCGTCAAACACATCTCCATTCAGCTTAAAGCTGGCACTCACTGAACCCATTTTGTCCAGATCCAGGGCTATGTCCACCTGGCCCTTGTCCTCATCCTCGCCCCGGACGATCTTTAAGTTCATATTCCCCAGCTCATCCGCCACCAAAATGGGAACCGCGTACTGCTCTGTTTGCCTGGCTGCATGACCCATGAGAGTAAGCTGCTTCATGGCAATCCTCATGCCCCTGACATCGATACGGCCGGTTTCCTTTTCCACCAGAAAATCACGCATTACATTTTCCGCCGTCTCTGCCAGCTTTTCCTGAGCCTCAGCCATCTCCTCTGGAGTCTTGGCCGACTCGCCAAAGGCCTCAATGATATCGGCCATCACATCGGAGAGAGCACCCTCGGGATCATCTATATCCAGATCTGAGGTAACCTGGGAAAATGCCTTGCCCTCCCTGTCATACATGGCCCTGTTCATGAATCTGAAAGCACCGTTTTTATCAGCCATGAATGCTGTCCAGGCCTCCAGGTTGGAAGGCGTCAGGGGAGCATCCATATCATTTAAAATCTGATATATCCTCTCCTCTGTGGCGACAGCCTGCTGTAACCTGGTCACCTGCTCCTTTGCATATGCCTCATCCAGCTTTTCGTCGGCAGTCTGATCCATCTCCTCCAGGGCGGATGCAAACTGATCCGGGTTCATATTCATATAGGTGTCTTTACTGTCAAACTGCATCATGAGGTTGGGGGTCATCTCGTTACCCGCATCCTTCAGGCGGCTGTACATAAAGCCTGCCTCTATCTGCTCGGTGATGGACAGCTTGCCCACGTCCACGGCATTGATGCCGCCGAAATCATCATCAACTGTATACTCCCGCCCCTCATTTTTACGGGTGCGTACTGCCGTCATCATATTTCTGAGGGTGGGCTCCATCCCTGCTGCCATGAGCTGGCCTATGATGGCTCCGTCTGTTTTTTCCACCTGATGTATCAGGCGGTAGACTCCGATAAAGCTGTCGCGCTGCTCCTCGGTCATCTCTCCTGTCTGATCCATCTTCCACAAAAACTCGGAAAACTTCTCGGTGGTGGAAACTGCAGGGATCTCCTCCTTAATCTTGTTTACGGTCTCATCCAGCTTTTCCAGACTCATATCCAGGGGATTCTCTCCCCGGCGGATAAGCTCAGTCACTACTCCGGGGGTAAGGGAGGACAGGGTCTGCTGCACCTTTTCGTCTGCATACTTCATCTGGGTGACGGACTCGGGAGTGATCTCAAGGCTGTTGTAGCCCAGGATCCTCACTGCACGCTCGTTAGCCACATTTTCCTCCATACCAATTTCAGACAGGATATCGTCCACATTACGGAAAGCCTTTTTAATGGAGTCTCCCAGATCACGGCGAACCTCGGTGGCCATAGTCTCGTATCTGCCTGCTGCCTCGAAAAAGCGTCTTTCGAAATCATTTCCGGAATCCGGAGTAATGGTTGCATCGTCGTTCATACGGCTTTCCGCCGCATTTTTTCCGGCCTCGAATAAAAGTGATATGGTAACCGTATCGATCCTGTCAGCAAAATCGCCCAGTATGGAAACGGGCATTTCCCTGACCTCATTTACGGTATCCACTACCCGTCTCACATCCGCTCTCTGGGTCAGCTGATCCTCGATGAGCCTCAGATCATCCACCAGCCTGGACAGGTCGGAGGTATCCACCTCCACGCCGGCCTTTACCATGGTATAGCTTGCCTCAAAGGTCATGAGAAGCCTGGCCTCGTTAAG
Organism: Lachnospiraceae bacterium; assembly: GCA_024687655.1. GTDB lineage: Bacteria > Bacillota > Clostridia > Lachnospirales > Lachnospiraceae > JAILEN01. Next base: position 22,231 of record JAILEN010000009.1, read on the forward strand.
CTGTCTGGCGGCAGTTACATCCGAGGCATCCACAGTCATGCTCTGCACCTCATCATAGAGCTTTCGTGCCTGGTCGTGCAGGGAATATCCAGGTAAAAGATATGCCTGTCCCGGGGATCTGCCCTCGGTGACAGCATCATCTATGGCCTGAGTCAGCTGCGCCTCGTCCAGCATCAGGGGCTCGTGGTTTAATCTGTCAAAATAATCTATATTCTCCGGAGTCACGGGGATGTCGTTACCGATGAGCTTTTGCGCCTCTGCGATGAGCTCATCCGTCACCTCATAGCCAGCCTCGGTTATCACTCCCTCCACCTGAGTGAGCATGCCCTCCATCTCCGGTGCCCTAAGGTCGATTGCGGACTCCTCATAGGCCCTTACATCAACCGAAATGTCATCTCTTTTAATGTTTGTGGTAGCCTGCATCCCGCCACCCTGGGAAAACTCTGCAGAAAAAACATTGTCTATGGTGGGCTCCAGGTCATTTTTCAAAAGATACATCATACCCGATTCCCTGAGCTCACCCAGCTGTGCCGCCTTTGTCATGGCCATGTCGGCTCCACCCCGCTCCATCTGAGCGCGGATATCATCTGCCAGGGTCCTGTACTCATCCGCCTCCATATCCATGGGGGAATGATCCTCGTCCTTAAGAAGAGCAAACTCCTCATCGGTCATATCCTCGGATGCCAAAACCATCCTGTTTTTAAGTTCTGCCGCAGAAGCGCCTGAGCCGCTGTCTCTCATGGCCTGATCGAAAAGGTCGCCGCCGCTTTCCAGATCGTCTTTTTGATATGTGGGATTTTTAATGGAAATGCTCCGAAGCTCCGGACTTATGGATCTGTCCGAAGTCTCGCCATTGTCTGTGCTGACACGAAAATCAGGCCTATGATCGTGCATCATGGCACCGGCCTGGATACTTCTGATATCGTCGATCTGCATATTGTTTCCTCATAAGATTCTTCGCTTCGCTCAGAATGACAGACGAAAAAATGTCATTCTGAGGGCGTCTGAAGTTGACACTCTTAGCATGCCAACAACTAACCGAAGAATCTTCTACCTGAAAATCTACTCTACAGTATTCATATCGGTTGAGGAAACACAAAAATTAATGATCAGATGGCATGCTTTTAACCATCTGATCATTATAATTCCGTCCTGCCCTCCAGGGCTCTGGTAAGAGTCACCTCATCGATGTACTCCAGATCGCCTCCCACCGGCACGCCGCTGGCTATCCTGGTGGTCTTTATCCCCGTGGGCTTGATGAGCTTGCTTAGATACATGGCTGTGGTCTCCCCCTCGAGAGAAGAATTGGTGGCGATGATCACCTCATCCACCTCGTGCTGCAGCCTCTGCATCAGCTCCGCCAGCTTTATATCCTCCGGCCCTATGCCCTGCATGGGGGAAATGGCGCCATGGAGCACATGATAGACCCCCTCATATTCCCGGGTCTTTTCGTATGCCGCCATGTCACGACTGTCCTCCACCACCATTATCATGCGATGGTTCCTCTTGGGATTGGCGCAGATGGGGCAGACCTCATCGTCCGTAAGAGTCTGACACTCCCTGCAATAGCATACGTTCTCCCTGGCTGTAACCAGCGCATCAGACAGCCGCTTTACATCGTCCTTTGGCATGTTCATGATGTGAAAGGCCAGTCTCTGGGCTGATTTGCTACCTATGCCGGGCAGGGACGACAGCTCTCCTATGAGTCTTCCTATCTCTCGAGAAAAATACTCCACTTACATCAGGCCTCCCAAGCCGCCGGTGATCTTGCCCATGGTCTGCTGGGACAGCTCCTCTATCTGGCGAAGAGCCTCATTGGTGGCTGCCATGATCAGATCCTCCAGCATCTCAGTATCCTCGGGATCCACTGCCTCGGGATCGATCTCCACCTTGGTGACCTCCTTTTTACCGGATACAGTTACCTTGACCACACCGCCTCCGGCCTGGCCTGTCACTTCCTTGGTCTCCAGCTCCTTCTGAGACTCCTCCATCTGGCGCTGCATCTTCTGCGCCTGCTTCATCAGATTACCCATGTTGCCGGGCATACCCATGCCGCCCGGAAATCCTCCGCCTCTTTTTGCCATTTTTTCCTCCTGATCAAAAATCCTCTACTATAACCTCAGTACCCGTTGCCCGCGCTATGGCATCCACGATACTCGTATACATCTTTTCCTTGGGAGCACTGGCCTCATTGCCCTTGATGTCCACAATGATATTTGCCTGGGCCTCCCCGGATAAGTACTCCTCCAAAGCCAGCTTATTAATCAGCTTTTCGTTTCTGGTATAGGTCATATACTCCAGGGCCGTCCTCTGCTCCGGCTGCATCATATCATATACCAGCAAAATATGTCCCTCGGGTGTGGCCGAAACCAGCGCCTTTGCAAGCATGGTGCGCATCATACCGCTCTCTATCCCCGCCATGACCACAGGCCAGCGTCTGGCCAGATCCTCCACCTCCTCCGGCAGGGCATCCGGGAAAGGCACCTTTTCCACCGGCTCCGAAGGCATCATAGGCATAGCCGCCGCTGATTGATACTCACCACCCTCCAGCTTGTCCTCTATGGAAATGAGCCGCTCCACAATGGATCCGGCGTCGTCCTCCATCTGGGGCCTGCACAGTGTGATAAGCCCGATCTCCGTGATCACCCTCTTTTGGGTGGAAAAACGAAGCTTCGCCGACAGGTCCGACAGCACCCTGATATATCTGAATATCACAGGAAGCTCCAGCTGGGCAGCCTCCTCCTTGAGACGGGCCACGTTGTCGGAGGTCATATCCAGTGCATCCTCCATGCCTCCGCCTGACTTTATCAGCATCAGGTTCCTCAGATACCAGATAAAGTCGGTGATAAACTGGGACAGCTCCCGTCCCTGGCCCACCACTTCGTCCAGTACCGACAGGGCACCGGCCACATCATGGATGGTGATGCACCGTGTGAGCCTGGAGAAAATATCGGTATCCACCGCCCCCAGGGCCAAAAGCGCCTTGTCAAAGGTCAGCTCCTCACCCAGATAAAAAGCGATGCACTGATCCAACAGGGATATGGCGTCTCTCATGGAACCGTCTCCGGCTCTGGCAATATAGGAAAGGGCCCGCTCCTCTATCTGCACTCCCTCCGCATCCGTAAGCTCCCGAAGGCGGGAGGCTATGATCTCGTTGGATATACGGTGGAAATCATATCGCTGGCATCTGGATAAAATGGTGACCGGAAGCTTGTGGGGCTCCGTGGTGGCCAGAATAAATATCACGTATGAGGGCGGCTCCTCCAGGGTCTTTAGCAAAGCATTGAAGGCTGCCGTGGAAAGCATGTGTACCTCGTCAATGATGTAGACCTTGTATCTGCCCTCGGTGGGAGGATAGCTCACCTCCTCGATGATGCGCCTCACATCATCCACGCCGTTGTTGGAAGCTGCGTCCATCTCGATGACGTTCATGGAACTGCCGGCATCCGCCGACCTGCAGCAGGCACACTGCCCACAGGGGCTCCCATCCTCACGGGGTGACTCACAGTTAATGGCCTTTGAAAAAAGCTTGGCCATGGTGGTCTTGCCGGTGCCTCGGGTGCCTACAAAAAGATAAGCATGGCCGATACGGTCTGTCTTTATTTGATTTTTCAGGGTGGATACAATATGATCCTGCCCCTTTACCTCGGAGAATTCCCTGGGACGGAACTTCCGGTATAAAGCCATGTATGACAATTCACTCATCTCCCAAAGTTTAAAAACACTTCGATTATTGTATCAAAAAAGGGGGGCTTTTTCTACCCCCTTAATCTGTAATAATGATCGGCGTGACAGGATTCGAACCTGCGGCCCCCTGGTCCCAAACCAGGTGCTCTACCAAACTGAGCCACACGCCGAGACACTCCCCGGATTATATATTATCGGGGAGCTTTTTGCAACTTAATTCCTACACTATCCCTGCAATATATCCTGGATTCCATCCCAGTCCATCATGACCAGCTTTGCCGTAATGGCGTCAAACATCCTCTTGTCAGTGGGAGGCAGACGAAACTCCTTGACGGAATCCAAAACCATGCGCACACACTCATAGTCCTGGGCAGCTGCAAACTCAAATAGCGCGGCATATGCCTCATCCAGCGTCTCCTCGGGTATCTCCGGCAGATCCTCGGATGCGGCATCCAGCTCCTTTAGGATATCCTTGTATGAACGGTACATATCGAGCATTTCCTGTGTGTTGTCCCGGATGTAACCGGTATCGCCCTCTTTGCCGGCCATTTCCAAAAGCCTGGCTTTTTCGGAAAGCTCTGCCGCACCTATTATACGCGCGGAGGACTTCAGTGCATGGGCCTTGATGGTAAAATTTTCAATATCGCCGGAATCGAAAAATCTTTGTATCTCGTCAGCCTTATCCTCGATGGCGGCATAAAAGCCGTTTATTACGGTCATGTAGCCCTCGGCTCCACCGCTATTTTTCATGCCCTCCACGACATCCACACCGTCGCATTCCAAAAGCCACTGAGAGATGGCCTCCTCATTTTCCTCAGAGCTGTCATCACCATCAGCTGCCATCACCTTTCCCTCGGGAAGGTATTCTATGATGGTGTCCTCCAGCTTGTCAGCATCAATGGGCTTGGTAAGATAATCATCAAAGCCCTCTGCCAGATACTGCTCCCTGGCGCCGGAGATGGCATTGGCCGTAAGACAGATGGTGGGCGTGGCCACATTGGGATTATCCGCCTCTCCTCTCAGCTCATGGAAGGTCTCTATGCCATCCTTGTCAGGCATCATATGATCCAAAAAGATGATGTCATATTTTTTCTCTCTGGTGAGAGCCAGGCCCTCATCGCCTCCAGGGGCGGTATCTATCTGTATTGCAGTGCTCTTCAAAAGCGCCTTGAACACATCCAGATTGGTCTCCGTATCATCTACCACCAGCACATGGGCCTCCGGAGCAGTAAACTTTTCCCTGTACTTCTTTCTACTGGAAACCGCCGCATGATACGAGGCCTCGTAATCCCCGATGGTATCCGCCTTTACTATCTTCTGCTTCAGGGTAAAGTAGAACTTGGAGCCCTGTCCGTACACGCTTTGTACGATGAGCTTCGCGCCCATCATCTCCAGAAGCTGCTTGGTGATGTTCATGCCAAGTCCCGTTCCTTCGACGTTGCGGTTACGCTCAAGGTCTATGCGCTCAAATTCCGAGAAGAGCTTTTCCAGATCCTCCGGCCTGATGCCTATTCCTGTATCGCTGACACAAAATGTAAGATAAGCGTTGCCCGGATCCTCATCCGAATCCTCAAAATCTATACTAAAGGTGACGCTGCCCTCATCCGTGTATTTCACAGCATTGGTAAGGATGTTGGTGCAGATCTGCTTGATCCTGACCTCATCACCGAAAAGGATGCAGGGGATATTCTCATCTATCTTGAGCTTGAGCTCCAGTCCCTTCTTGTCCGCCCTGGCCTGGATCATGTTGACCAGATCGTTGATAAGGGATGAAATGTCATATTCCACCGGGACGATCTCCATCTTGCCGGCCTCGATCTTGGAGAAATCCAGGATGTCATTGATAATTCCCAAAAGGGTATTGCCGGCGGTCCGTACGCTCTCTGCATAGCCCAGCACGTTTTTATCATTGCTCTCCCTAAGTATCATCTCGTTCATGCCCAAAACGGCATTGATGGGAGTGCGTATCTCGTGGGACATATTGGCCAAAAAGGCACTCTTGGCCTGTGAAGCCTCCTCGGCCACGGTCTTTTCGATCTCCAGCTCATGGACCATGGTCTTCTCATAGTAGATGCAGCTTTCCCTGTGGTTGAAGCCGTTATAAATAGCTGTAGCCATCTGCCGGCAGCTGTCATAGCCGCAGCAGGTACAGTCGATATGCCTGGATTCATAATCAGTCTTGTTCATGCTGTTAAAGATCTTTTCCAGGGCAGCATCATCGGGTATCTCGTAGCTGCACTCAGCGGATCTGTCGGTATACTCCCTGAGATAATCGGAAAGATCCAGATCCTTGAACTGCTCGTTGTAGTTTTTAAGCCTCTCCTCGGGAGTGTCCGGTCTGGACCATGCGTCTCCGCTTTCGGCCTTTTTGGATTTTTCCCGGATCTCCAGCAGGGCATAGAGGGCATCATCGGTCTTTGATTTTTCAGGGTTTACAGCGGTACCGCAGATACATCCCTTTTCACAGTTAAGGGCATCGATGAATAAAAACGGTGTCCGTTTTTCCTTTATCCGATCCTCATTTATATGCAGCCATTCATAGAGATGCTTTTCTCCCTCGATCTGGCGGATGAAAACATCATCTCCCAAAAACCACTTTACATTCTCAGCCAGTCCGCCGGGTGTGGGATAAAAGGATCCCAAACCATACTCGATCTCACTGTGGGTCGCAGGACCTGACACATTTTTCTTTCTGACATACTTCATCAAGTGCTCAAAGGTGACATTGTACTGCACCAGACCTGCATTGTGTGGATCGTCTATCTCCAGCTTTTTAGCAATACAGGGACTGATAAAGGCCAGCTTGTCGGTGATACCCATCACCTTTCTGGCATAGATGGCCGCACACATGAGAGGGCTCTGCACCGGGAAGAGCATGGGCAAAAGATCGGGCAGATACCGCTCGATATAGGAGACCACAGCAGGACAGGGCTGTGAGATCCCGCCGACGAAATTGTATTTTTCAATATAATTAAGATAACCCCATGTGCAGATATCGGCACCAAAGGAAACGCTTATTATCCGCTTTACCCCCAGGGCCTTAAGTCCGCCAAGGACACTGTCGTAGTGGTCGGGATAGTTGGCCTTGAAGGCGGGCGCCAAAAGAATGGATATATCCTCCCCGTTTTTAAGGTCGGTAAAGAACCTCTGTGTATCGTCCTCAAACTCCCTGGCATTATGGGCGCAAACATCTATACAGCTGCCGCAGGCAACGCACTTGCTCCCGTCCACGCTGATCCTGGCCTTTCCGTCCTCTTCTCTGGATACACAGGCACCGATAGCGCTGCAGACCTTGATACACTTATTACAGCCTATGCAGTTTTCATTGGTATAAACGATACTGTTTTTCAAATTATCCATTTAGTATTTCCTTTATTCCGTCCCAATCCATCTGGGAGAGCTTTGCCTGTATACTATCGAATCTGTCCTTGTCAGGTGCGGCCAGCCCGAACTCCTTTAACGAATCCAAAACCATCCTCACACATTCGTAATCCTGAGCCTCGGTGAATTCCGCCACCGCCTCGTATGCTTCCTCCAGGGTATCCGCCGGTATCTCGGGCAGATCCTCGGATGCAGCATCGATGGGAGAGAGGATGTCCCGGTATGACCGGTAGAGCCTGAGCATATCCTCCGTATTCTCATTGATGTATCCGGTGTCGCCCTCCTTGCCTGCGGCCTCCAAAAGCCTGGCCTTTTCGGAAAGCTCTGCCGCACCTATGATACGGGCAGAGGATTTTAAGGCATGCACCTTGACAGTGAAATTCTCATTATCACCTGAATCATAGTAGCCCTGTATCTCGTCCGCCTTTTCATTTATTGCGGCATAAAAGCCTGTAAGCACGGTCATATATCCTTCGGTACCGCCGCTGTTTTTAACACCCTCATCTGTATCCAGACCCTCACACTCCAAAAGCCAATCGGGAAGGGCCTCCTCCAGTTCCTCTTCAGAAGTCTCCGAAGCGTCCATGATCCTGACCTTTTCCTCTGGCAGATACTGTATCAGCATCTCCTCTAATTTCTCAGCATCAATGGGCTTGGTCAGGTAATCGTCAAAGCCCTCAGATAAATACTTCTCCCTGGCTCCCGATATGGCATTGGCCGTCAGGCAGATGGAGGTGGCAGCCACATTGGGATTGTCCGCCTCATCCCGGAGCTCATGGAAGGTCTCTATGCCATCCTTAACCGGCATCATATGATCGAAAAAGATCATATCGTATTTATTCTCACGGGTAAGCGCCAGACCCGCATCGCCGCTTTCAGCCGTATCTATCTGTATCTTGGTACGCTTCAGCAGGTTTTTGAATACGGTAAGGTTGGTCACCGTATCATCTATCACCAGCACCCTGACATCGGGCGCAGTGAATTTCTCACGATAGGTCTTATGCTCCGTAAGGGACTGCCGGTAGGCTGTCTCGTAATCTCCCAGAGGATCCCATTTTGCCACCTTCTGTTTCAGTCTGAAGGAAAATACAGAACCCTCGCCATAGACGCTCTCCACCTGAAGAGAACTTCCCATCATCTCAAGGAGACGCTTGGTGATGGTCATGCCCAGGCCGGTGCCCTCCACCGTGCGGTTCCTCTCTTCCTCTATGCGGTCAAACTCCGAAAAGAGCTTTCCCATATCCTCAGGCTTTATACCGATACCGGTATCACTGACTGAAAAGATCAACTCCGTGTTTTCGTTATCGTCAACCAAGGCCTCGTGACTTACTGAAAATGTCACGCTTCCCTCTTCGGTATATTTTACCGCATTGGTAAGTATATTGGTGACTATCTGCTTGATACGCACCTCGTCACCAAAGAGGATCTTGGGAATATCCTCTTTGATATCCAGCAAAAGCTCCAGTCCCTTGCCGTCTGCCTTGGTCTGGATCATGTTTACCAGGTCGTTTATCAGGGAGGAGATATCATACTCCACCGGAATGATCTCCATCTTGCCGGCCTCGATCTTGGAAAAGTCCAGGATATCATTGATAAGTCCCAAAAGGGTGGTGCCGGCAGTGCGGACGCTCTGTGCGTATTCCAGGACGCCCTCCTCGGTGCTCTCACGAAGTATCATCTCGTTCATGCCCAGCACTGCGTTAATGGGAGTACGGATCTCGTGGGACATATTGGAAAGGAAGGCTGACTTTGCCTCACTGGCTGCGATGGCACGCTGAGTCTCCTCATGGGCCTGCCGGGCCTGGAGTTCCTTTTTATTAAGCTTGCGGAGGATCACTACCTGTATTCCGATGACAAAAATGGCGGAAACGATGGTAATAAAAAGCATCCTCCACAACTGTGCAAAGGATGAGGTGGCATCAAATACCGAGACACATTTCCAGTCATCTGCAACCGTTGAGGAATATACGATATAACTTTTGTTATCATATCGCATTGAAAAATAATCCTCATCCGTGTAGCGCATCTTCTGGACCAGAGCATGACCGAAGCCCTCATCATCATAGAGATAATTTTTTCCCACCTCTGACCTGTCGGAGTGAGTGATCACCTGATATTTGCGATCCATGACGATCTCCATCTCCATGTGATCCTTTTGGGTGAGCTCCTCCGTCATGTTCTGGAGATGATCCAGGGAAAAGTCCAATGCAGCCACACTCCTGGCATCGCAGAGGGTTTTTGACAGCGCTATCATGATGGTGCTAGAATCCAGATCCAGATAGGGATCCACCACCGCCACCCGTCCGATACTGGCTCTGGCATCTATATACCAGGGCCGGGTCTTTGGCTCATAGCCGGGCTCGGGGGTCCATCCGGTACCATCCAGATATTCACCGTTGATATATCCGTACAGTCCCGGGGATCTTCCCTCTGATATATTAACCACCGCCGTGGACTGATTGAGCATAAAGTCCTGGATCTCCTCGTTGGTACTGCCATCCCGGATCATATTATCCAGGGTGTAGCAGGCCAGACGCAGGGTATCGATACCCGTCAGCAGGTATTCGTTGATCTGCTCCGCAGATTCATCAGCGGCAAGCTGTCCATTTTTAAGGATCTTTTCACGGGTCTCGGAATAGAGCATGGCAAAATAGGCTATTATGACACCCAAAAAAAACAGGATGATCAGCACTGACACACCAAGTCCATGCGCCGTTAATCTTTTAGATGATTTCCCGTTATCCATGCCCGTCTTCCTATCTTACAGTAGTAATATCACAGCCAAACCATTCCGTTGAAATAAAATTGAGGGTGCCGTCTGCCTTCATATCGCTCAGCGTCTGTTGGACCTTGTCCCGCAGGGCCATATCTCCCTTTCTGAAACCTATGGCATACTCCTCTTCATGAAGGCTTTCAGGAAGGACATAAAACTTTTCATCACTTAAAAACACATAATAATATGCCACCACAGAATCCACAAGGATCGCATCGAGGGTACCATCCAATACCTTGTCGATAAGCTTCATATTACTGTCCAGGGGAACCATGGTAACCTGACCGAAAAGATCCGATTCCCTGAGGGTCTCCTCAGCTGTGGATCCGGCCTGGACTCCCACCTTTCGGCCCACCAGATCCCAGGTTGCCTTCGCATCGCTTTTATCAGTCACCACAAAGATGAGCTCATTTTTCATATAGGGGTCGGAGAGAGTCATGGCCAACTCCCGGTCGCGGGTAACCGACATCCCGTTCCAGATGCAGTCGATCTCCCCGGAGTTGAGCTCCTCCTCCTTTTCATCCCATTTGATGGGCCGGCACACAAGCTCCACCCCCATCCTCTTGCAGACCTCCCTGGCCACATCGATGTCAAAGCCCACGATCTTGCCTGTTTTGCCGGTAAATCCCATGGGAGGAAAGTCGGCATCCAGTCCCAGCACCAGCTGCCCGGAATCCAAAACCGCCTGCAGGGAATCGTCCTTTGCTGCCTGGTCATCTGACCCTGTACCTCCACAGCCCACAAGACCAAGACACAGACTGACTGCGATAATAAGGGATAATATCCTTTTTAAGCCTCTTTTGTCCATCCTCATATTTGCTATTTCTTCATATCCGCCTGCACGAAATAATTCCAGAGTTTTTCATTAAGCCCCTTTCTGTCAATGGTCTTGAGAAGATAATCTACAGGGCCTAATGAAACCACCTTTACGATGCTGTCCCTGTCGCTGTTTCCAGTCAAAAACATGACCGGGATATTGGCCGTTTCCGGATTGGACTTGAGCATCTCCAAAACCTGGGGCCCCGGGGTGATGGGCATCTCATAATCCAGAAGGATGAGGTCCGCATGGTTGGTAGCCAGCCAGGTAATGGCGTTCATGCCGGAGTTGGCCATGGACACACGGTAGTTTTCCTTGAGCCAATCCATTATCATGCTCATGTACTGGACGTCGTCATCCACTATGAGGATGCTCTTTCTCTTTGCTGCCTGGTTTTCAGCCGACAGGTGGTTTTCCACCGCTGTCAGAAGCTTTTCCATGACCAGGGGTCTCTCGAAGAAGTCCAGCAGAATATCCCTGGAAATCACCTTCTGTACCACCTCGTATTCTGTTTTGGTACCAATGACGATGACCTTTCTGTTAGCTTCCGAGCAGTGATCCTTGATGTACACAAGGGCATCCGTCACCTGGGCGATATCCTCATCCGTATAAAGGATGGTAAGGTCCGTCTTTTCGATATTATCATCAAGGGTCTTTACCTTGAGCTCCGCAAATACAGCTTCCGCCCCTACGCCTTTAAGCTTCATCTCCAGTCCTTTGATCGTAAAAGTCTCTGTTTTACTTACGACAAGCACTTTTTTTACCATTTTTACTCCCTCCTGTTACTCATTTACCCCTTTTATTACTTCCTTTATCTTATCCCAATCCATATTAGCCAGATATTCCTTGATCCTGTCGAACCTGTCCTTGTCATCCGGCAGCAGGGAATACTCCTGTACCGATTCCATAACCATCTTCACGCATTCATAGTCCATGGCGTCGGTAAACTCTCCCAGAGCCTGGTAGGCCTCCGCCAGCGTATCCGGTGGTATCTTCGGCAGATCGTCTGCCTCCGGGACACCAAACTCCTCTGCCATGGCATCCCTTATGGCCCGGTAGTCATTCATCACTTCTTCATGGTGTGCCGTGATGTATTCGATATCCGATGACTTGCCGGCCTTTTCCAGCGCCTCGGCTCCGCTGCCCAGCTCCAGGGCTCCCACCAGGCGGGAGCTGCTCTTTAGGGCATGGACCTTTATTGTGTAATTGCTCCAGTCGCCGTCCTTGTAGAAGCCTTCTATCTCCTTTGACTTTATGTCATAGGATTCAAAATACATTTTAAGCACCGACAGGTAAGCATCCTTTGAACCACTGTTTTTTATACCTGCTGCCACATCCAGTCCCGGGATAGTCTCATACCACTCCCCCGGCTCCTGGGCCTTTGGCGCTTCCGCTTCCTTAGGAGGTTCCTCCAAAATGATCTCGTCTTCTAAAAGAAGCTCGTCCTCATCATCGGGTTCTTCTTCTTTTGTCTCCCTTCTGCGCAAAAGAGTATCCAGCTTATAATCCTTTTCACCCTTTTGCAGATACAAAAGTCCGAAGGTTCCGGGACCGCAGTTTGAGGCGATACCCGCAGAGGCCTTTTTAAATATGACGTGCTTGAAGGGCACCCTCTGCTTTACCATTTCCTCGATCCATACCAGAGACGCCTCATCCATGCCCACGCAGGTGACGAATACCAGGGTGTCGTCAATATTGCCCTTTAAGGGCAGAGCCTTTTTAACATACTTTTCGTAGCAGGCCTTCTCCGAACCGAAGAGCATGCTGCCAACTCCCAACTTGCCGTCCTTCATCCGAAGCATTGGTCGAAGCCATATGGTCTTTAAGATGTTGTTGGCCATAGCGGTTATCTGACCGCGGCGTGCCATGGTATCCGTATCCCTGATGACAAAGCTGCAGTGTATCAGATCAATGGCCTCCTCCAGCTCCGCAACTATCTTTTCAGCAGGCATGTTCTGCTTTGCCAGCTTTCCGGCGATCATGACCAGGATACCCGTGGCGCTGGAAAGGAGCCTGGAGTCAACGATGGTGACATTCTCAAAGGACTCCGCCGCTATTTTCGCCCGACCATACTCCACGCTGTTATTGGTGGACAGGGTAATGTAAATAAGCTGATGCGCGGTTTTAAGCTGCTTTGAGAAAAACTGTATCAGTGCATCCACAGTAGGTGCATCGGAACTGACGAAGCGGGTCTCGTCTGCCATATAGCGTACCAGCTCGTCCGAATCCAGATCGATGGAATCGTTGAAGGTACCCTCGTCGGTGAAAACGGAGAAGGGGATGATGGCAATGTCCAGATCTGCGATGATCTCCTGGGGGAGATCCGACATGGAGTTGGTGCCGATAGCCACAGGCCTCTTTCTGGCATACCCGCTGGCGGTACTGATATGGGAGCCTGTCATTTCGTTGGTCCCGTTGCTTATGACCTTTTCGGCAGGCAGGTGAGTCATGAGCATGTCCTCCAGCTGCCGCCCGGAGACCGGCTTGACCAAATAGCCGTCAAAGCCGGTATTGTTGTAAAGCTCGATGTTTTCGCCACCTGCATTTGCAGTGAGGACGATGATGGGAGTATCCTGGTTCAGTCCGCCGCTCTGCCTGCGGATCATCTCATAGCACTCTATTCCATCCATCTCGGGCATCAGATGATCCATGAATATCACATCATACTGCTGCCGCAGGGTCTGGTCCAGGGCATCGGCTCCGGAAAGGGACAGATCCACCGTCATCTGAGTGCCATCCAAAAGCTTCCTTTCCACCTCAAGGTTCATCTCGTTATCATCCACGATGAGGATCCGTGCAGTGGGTGCATGGAAGCTGTGCTCGAACTTATCGCCGTCAGCCGAGCTTCCTGCATTTGTGATATCGATATCTCCGATACGCTTCTCGGAGGTGATACCCTGCTTAACGGTAACGGTGAAGGTAGAGCCCTGGGTGTACACGCTGCTTACAGTGATCTCACCGTCCATCAGCTCCACCAGCTGCTTTACAATGGAAAGTCCCAGTCCGGTTCCCTCGATATAGCGGTTCTTTTCCTCGTCTACTCTCTGGAATGTATCGAAAAGATGGGGCAGAGACTCCGCCTTGATACCCATGCCGGTATCGGATATTACGATCTTGAGGAAGGCATTTTTGTCATCGGGAGTATCGCACTCCACATGGAGGCTCACCGAGCCCTCCTTTGTATACTTTACCGCATTGTTCAAAAGGTTGATGAGGATCTGCTTGATCCTGACCTCGTCACCAAAGAGACTCTCGGGAACGTTAGGATCGATGTCCACGTTAAACTGCAGCCCCTTTTCATCAGCCTTGAGCCAGATCATGTTGACGATCTCCGACATGAGGGAGCCCACATTGTAGTTGACGGGCACAATGTCCATCTTGCCGGACTCGATCTTTGAGATGTCCAGGATATCGTTTATCAGGGCCAGAAGCATCTTACCTGCGCCCTGGATATTCCTGGCATCCTTTTTGATCTCATCGGAAGCGTCCTCCTGGCGGAGGATGATCTCGTTCATACCCAAGACCGTACTAATAGGGGTACGTATCTCATGGCTCATGCTGGAGAAAAACAGGGTCTGGGAGCGGTTCATCTCCTCCAGCTCCCTGGCATTCTCCTCTGACTTCTTTACCTCCTGCAAAAATGTCTTGTTATAAAAGACTATAACCACTGTAACGACCAGACATACTATGATATATTTTGCCAGGGAATAGACGAAGTCAGCCTCTCTGGGGTAAGCGGTCACCAGGTCCGGTCTGTAATAAGCCGTCAGCCAGCAGCCTATAAGAACAAACAGATCAATGACGCACATCACTATCCTGAAGCTGCCCTCTAAGATAAGGATCAGATAAAATGTTCCCAAAAACAGGCTAAATGGGTCGCCGCAATTTATACCGCCCTTTTGGAAAAACATAAGGGGCTGGAAGAAAAAGACCATTAGGAATGCTATTGCCACCCTTGCCTGTTTTATCTTATTAAACTTGACTACGAATATCAGGAGCCCCATGACGAACACAACGATCACCACTGTCGTTATGATCGACTTTACGGGCTCATTCAAAACAAACCCCACTATGCCTGCAGCCAGGAGCGCGAGAAAGTAAGAAATGGAAAACACTACAAACATCCGATCCTTCATATC
>JAILEN010000055.1 GCA_024687655.1 Lachnospiraceae bacterium
GAAAGATGCTCGCCCATTCCGCCTGCCAGATAGACACGGGAGATATCATCATATGCTATGCCAAAACGGTCGGTCAAAAGGTCTACCCCGGCCCTGACAGCAGCCTTGGCCAGCTGGATATCCCTGATGTCATCCTGGGTCAAAAGAACCGTGTTTTCCCCGAAGCCTGATACGGGAAAGCCGGACTCGATATATGATTCATCGGTAAAGGTGCCGTTTTTATCTATGATGCCGGTTTTTAGCAGCCTGTGGCAGATGTCGATGACTTTGGAGCCGTACATATTGTGGGCGGCTCCCCATTCCTCAAAGGCCGGACCCGCGGCCACGGAGCTGACTATAAAACCTTCTTTATTTCCCAGCACCATCTCACCGTTGGTACCCAGGTCGATGAGCAGATTTATCTCCCCGGATCTGTCCATGTCCAGATATCTGACACCGGAAACTATATCCCCACCCACATACTCTGAAAACCCGGGAAGTGTCCTGTACTGTAAGACTGCGAGCGTATCATGTGTCCGCGTAGCCGAATGTTTTTCCATGAGGCGGCGGACATATGATCGCGAACAGGCGTAGTCCTCAGTCCCACCAATAAGCATCCGGTTCATAGTAGTATTAGCTGACACTACGATCTCATCCGTGACATCGCCACTGGAGGCAAGCTCTTCCATCACCTCCTGCATGGCAGCAGTGATCCGTTCAGATGCACCGCGATCAAAGGCATTTTGGCGCGAAAGTATATCCCGGCCGTATTTGCGCCCGGGGTTCTCCCTGATTCCGGTATCGACCACAGTACCGTCTTCTGCGATAAAAGCATATCCCAGGGTGGTGGTCCCGTAGTCCACGGCAAGCCGCATTTTTTTATCCTTCAATGCTTCCATGATTCGGATTTTACCACAGTCCTTCCATATTGTCGAATAACCTTGTATTTTCACCCGATTTTAAGTATAATCAATCTTGGTTTGTTGTATTTAGATTCTTCGGGCAGTTGTTGACACACGAAGGGTGTCAACTTCAAAAGCCCTCAGAATGACAGAGCACGTCAGTCATCCTGAGCAAAGCGAAGGATCTCTCTGACAGGAGGTTTTATATGCATACATTTCAACCGTATCCTGTTGGTACCGTTGAGATCAATCCCTTTGATCTCATAGGGAATCAGTGGGGTGCTCTGACTGCGGAAAAGGATGGCAAGGCCAATGCAATGACCATTAGCTGGGGCGGTGTAGGTGTCCTGTGGAATAAAAATGTTGCAACGGTGTATGTCAGAGAGTCCAGATACACCAAGGAGTTTTTGGATGCCAGCGACATTTTTTCCGTCACTTTTTTTGAGGAAAAATACAAGAGCTCTCTGAAATATATCGGAGCCGTGTCAGGAAGGGACGAGGACAAGATCAAAAACGCCCGGTTTAATATCAATCATTACAGGGGCATCCCCTTTATTGATGAGGGTAACTTCGTGCTCATCTTAAGAAAGATCGCGGCACTGGATATGAAGGATTCGCAGTTCTTTGATCCGAACATACAAAAGAATTTCTACCCCGACGGCGACATGCACACCCAGTATATAGGGGAAGTGCTGGAGCTTCTGGCGAGATAAAGCATTTATCGTCGCCGCAAAACGAAGGGGCCCCCGCAAAACGAAGTTTTGTGGGGAAGAGGAGCAATGACGGTTTTCCCCAATAGGGGCCCCCGAAAAGCGAAGCTTTTTGGGGAAAAGGAGACGCAACGGAGCGACCACGTCGCCGCAAACTTGTTTGTGGCGACATAGGAGCGGAGTTTGCGTCGACGTGAGTGGGATATGCGGTCGCGGGCGCGTTTTCGCGCACGAGGAAAGTCCGGGCTTCACAGGGCAGGATGCCGGATAACGTCCGGCGGAGGTGACTCCAGGGAAAGTGCAACAGAAATGAAACCGCTCCGCTTAGTTGTTGTCATGCATCGCGTGACAAGAACCAAGCGGAGCAAGGGTGAAATGGCGAGGTAAGAGCTCACCGCCATCATGGTAACATGGTGGGTCAGTGTAAACCCCATCCGAAGCAAGACCAGACAAAAGCCATGCAGTTGCCCGCTGCGCTTTGGGTAGGTCGCTCGAGCACCCGGTGACGGAGTGCCTAGATAGATGGCCGCACACGACAGAACCCGGCTTACAGTCCCACTCTTTTTTAAAATAGAAATCGTCATTCTGGGCAGAGGTTCTAAAAAGGGATCCTTCGCTACGCTCAGGATGACAGGTATTTGTTGGTTGTCATTCTGAGCGAAGCGAAGAATCTTTTTAGGTTTCCACGTCACTTGGGATGATTGAAATATAAGGAGGTAACCATGGACATCAAATTCATCAAAAGAGACGTTTTAAAGGAGAAGCCCTCAGACGAGAACAACCTGGGCTTCGGCAAGTACATGACTGACTACATGTTTGTCATGGACTGGACAAAGGGTCAGGGCTGGCATGATGCCAGGATAGAGCCCAATGCACCCATCCTTTTAGATCCTGCATGTGTGACACTGCACTATGCACAGGAGACCTTTGAAGGATTGAAGGCGTATCGCACCGAGGATGACCGCATCCTTTTGTTCAGACCCGAGATGAATGCAAAGCGCATGATCAATTCAAATGCGAGACTCTGCATGCCGGAGTTCCCTGTTGAGGATTTCATCGAGGCAGTGAAGGCACTTGTTACCGTGGAAAAGGACTGGATCCCCCACAGCAAGGACACATCACTTTATATCAGACCTTTCATGTTCTCCGATGAGGCAGCTCTGGGAGTACATATGGCAAGCTCATATAAGTTCATGATCATCACCTGTCCCGTGGGCGCATATTATCCCACAGGTCTTGATCCCGTAAAGATCATGGTTGAGGACGAGCTGGTACGTGCGGTAAAGGGCGGCACAGGCTTTACAAAGTGCGGCGGCAACTACGCAGGTTCCATTTTGGGACAGGTTAAGGCAGAAAAAGAGGGTTATACCCAGGTGCTGTGGCTGGACGGCGAGAATCGCAAGTACGTTGAGGAAGTGGGTACCATGAACATCATGTTCAAGATAAACGGAGAGATCTTCACTGCACCCATCAGTGAGGGCACAGTGCTTCCCGGCGTCACACGTGACTCCATGATCCGTCTTCTTAAGGACTGGGGCTATAATGTACGTGAGGAGAGACTGGCAGTAGAGGATCTGATGAAGGCCGGTCACGACGGCACCCTTGAGGAGGTATTCGGTACGGGTACAGCAGCAGTCATCTCACCGGTTGGGGAGCTGAAATACAAGGGTGACGTGGTAGTCATCAACGACATGAAGACAGGAGAACTGACACAGAAGCTTTACGATACACTTACGGGCATCCAGTGGGGCCGCATTGAAGACAAGTTCGGCTGGACAGTTGAGGTATAGGAGTTGTTTTGAGCTACGAGTTTCTTGGTGTTAAATCAAAGATCCCCATGCTGCTGAATGTGCAGCCTGCCTTTTCGAAATATGTGGCAGCGGATCTTATAAGGCGCGGGATCCCATCGGATGATGTGCGGACCACACCCTTTGGGGTGAGGGTCATGACCGATGATCTGGATACCGTGACCCGGTGCAGACTTTTTGACAGACTGTACCTCACCATCCCCATTAAAAGAGGGGAGAAGCTCACAGAGGAAAATGCGAAGGACACTGTTGAATCCTCCATGCTCAGGCGTATCCTGGACACCTGTGTTTCAGGAGAGCGTCCCATACCCTGTCGTATCCGGGTCGAGGTTCCCGGGATGGGAAATAAAAACAAGACAGCCGAAAAGGCCCGGGATGTGGCGCGGCGGCTGACCGGCGCCTTTTCCGATGCTGTAAGCGCGGCTGTGGGAGACGCAGTGGAGCCCACTACGGGAAACTATGAGTGCGAACTGTACTTTCCGCGTCGCCCGGACAAGACCTTCGGGTTTTATCTGTGGATAGCCTGTCTTGGGGATAAGAGATTCGATTACAGACGTGAACTGGCAGCCACCTCCATGTCGGCGGTACGAGCCGCCACCATGATGGAGATGCTTCACGATTATCTCATTGAGGGAGACAGTGTTTTAGATCCGTTCTGCGGTACCGGCACTCTCATCATCGAGAGGAAAAAGAAGGGTGTCACAGGCAATGCCTTCGGCATAGACATCTCTGCCCAGATGATATCCGGGGCAAGGGAGAATGCGGCACTGGCTTCCGAGCATATCCATTTTATCCAGAGAGATTTTTTTGAGTTCACCTATGACAATGTCATTGACGAGATAATCACGGAGATGCCGGATCTCTATCGCCGCAATGACAGGGAAAAGCGGGGGTTTTTTTCATCATTTGTAAAGAAATGTATGGAGCTTACTGCCGAGGGTTCGCTTATGTGCGTACTCACCGGAGATGGGGATATATTTGCTGCCGTTATAAAAAAAGAAGGACATCTGGAGTTAGCCGAACGTATCAGCTTTGGTGGAAAACGTGAGGTTTTCATAATAAGACGCATATGACAGTACATGATTCTTTTAAAATAGATACCCAGGCATTTGAGAGTATGCAGACCGCATTTTTTAAATGCACTCATACCTACGGTTTTTGCATGGATCTTGACGGGGCGCGTATAACGCCCTTTTTCTGCAGTGATGAGGTGGAGAACTTTTTTGGAGAGCACGTCACTTCTGAGATGGAGAGGGGCATGATCGCCACCTTAAATTCCGGTTATTACGAGGACGTGATCCGCATGGATACGGGGTATCCGGGAGTGCTTTTAGGCGGGATCGCCATCAGGGACAGGGCTCTGGATCTGGTGGGGGTCATGGTGGTCATGGGTGCCAGGATCACTGAGGATGAGGAGGTTTCCGGCATCAGTACCACCACTGAGGTAGAGTACGAATCGGCCCTCACTCTGGCCAGTATCCTGATCTCCCAATACTGTAAGCAGAAAAACGAGGGAGTCACTCTGGCCCAGGAGCTGGAGCGTGAAAAGGAGAGCAGTACCAATCTCGAGGTGCTGTTGAAAAAAAGCGAGCTTATTACATCCATATTAAAACGTATGGAATCCGACAATGATTTTCCCAAGGTTTCCGAAGCCATTCTTTCCGATGTGGGAGAGTATCTCGAGGCCTCCAATGCATTTTTGCTGAGACTCTCACCTGATGAACTGACGGTGGATATGATAAGCGAGTGGACCGCCGAGGACGCTACGGCATTTTTACCCGATTTTGTCAAAGTGGAAAGGGCGTCATTACCGTTTTTCTCGGGACGTCCCTATACCGTTTCCTCTGATGCTGTGCTGCCGGAGGATTTCAGTGATTACTTCAAAAAATATGATATCACGGCAGGCGTATTTTTGCCGCTTTTCATATCCGAGAGACTGGGAATGTACGTGTGCTTTACAATCTCCGGGAAAAAGCGCAGCTGGACTCCGGATGAGCTTTTGATATTAAATGATGTGAAGCGCATCATGCAGACCATACTTACAAAGAGTGTGACCAAGAATTCCCTTGCCAGCTCCTATGCGGTGTTGGATGCCATTCTTGAAAATACGGGCTGTGGGGTCTGCGTCAGGAATGACGAGACCGGCGAGCTTTTGTATAAAAACGAGCTCTTTATAAAGATGCTTTATGATATGCAGGATATGGAAGAGTTTGACCGGTTTATCAGGACCCATACCGGTACCGACAGGACCGAGTACTATCTCATCCACGCCAATATCCGCTGTGATGTGTCCTTTGTTCCCATCAGATGGGTGGACGGCAGACCGGTGACCCTGTGTACGCTCTATGATGTGACGGCACTTTACGATTCCCAGAAAAAGCTTATGGAACAGGCTGTCACTGATTCCCTTACGGGACTTAAAAACAGGGCCAGCTTTTTGCAGGAGATAGACGGATACATCCGTGATGCCATGCGCTCTGAGGATGATGGTTATTATATCTATATCGATCTGGATGAGTTCAAGGATATCAATTTCCGCCTGGGACACAGCGCCGGAGACGAGGTTCTGATGCAGGTGGCGGATGTGATAAAAATGATAGTCAGGGGCAGAGGCGAGGTGTATCGTCTGGGGGACGATGAGTTTGCGGTGGTCATACCCCAGCAGATATCTGAGGCGCAGGCCATGATAGACAGTATCTCTCATAGATTTACCAGGGAGTTCAAGCTGTCCACCGGAAGTTGTTTTTGCAAGGCGTCCATCGCAGTGGTGAGATTTCCTACCTTCGGCAGCAAGGCCGGTGAGCTGATGCACAACGCCGATAGTGCAATGTGGACTGCCAAGAGCGCCGGAGTGGGCGTCGTCGAGTATTATGATGGAGAGTTAGATTATGAGTGATGAAAAGCGTTTTTGTTATATGTGTCACAGGTCAGAGGACGAGGTTTCCGGGCGTCTGATACAGATCGCGCCGGAGCTTTGCGTATGTTCCGAGTGTATGCAAAAGACCTTTGACGCCATGGGCATATTTTCCGGTGGAAAGGGTGCGGCTGCGGGTCCTGTGAAGGAAGATACCGCAAAAGAAAATGCAGAAAAGCCCCTTGAGGGCAGTGTGGAGGGTGCGGATGCTCCCGAGAGTACCGAAGAAAAGAAACAGCAGACCGGTGGCTTTGATTTTTCAAAGATACCCGGCCTTCAGTTTATTAATCTTTCAGATCTTCCCAATTTTGCCAGCATGGGTTTCCCGGGCTTCGGCCAGGTGAACAAGCCTAAAAAGAAAAAAGGTAAAAAAGCCGGAGAGGCCAAGGAGGGGGAGGAGAGATTCCCTGCCATCGATATTACCAATATCCCGCCGCCACATGAGATCAAGGCTCTTTTAGATGAGCATGTGGTGGGGCAGGAGTATGCCAAAAAGGTTATGTCAGTTGCGGTGTACAATCACTATAAGAGAGTCATCGACAGCGAGAATCTCCTGGAGTCAGAGGACGACGGCGTGGAGATAGAGAAGTCCAACATGCTGATGATAGGACCTACCGGAAGCGGTAAGACCTACATGGTAAAGACCATTGCCAAGCTTTTGGATGTACCCCTTGCCATCACGGATGCCACCTCCCTGACAGAGGCAGGATATATAGGTGACGATATCGAGTCGGTGGTATCCAAGCTTTTGGCGGCAGCGGACAATGATGTGGAAAAGGCCGAGCGTGGCATTATCTTCATAGATGAGATAGACAAGCTGGCGAAAAAGAAGAATACCAGCCAGCGTGACGTGAGCGGAGAGTCTGTACAGCAGGGCATGCTGAAGCTTTTGGAGGGTGCCGAGGTGGAGGTGCCTGTGGGTGCTTCCAGCAAAAATGCCATGGTGCCCATGACCCTTATTGATACTTCAAACATCCTTTTCATCTGCGGAGGAGCCTTCCCGGATCTGGAGGACGTGATAAAAGAGAGGCTGAATAAGTCCTCATCCATGGGCTTTGTGGCGGATCTGAAGGACAAGTATGACGAGGACGAGAATATCCTTTCCAAAGTGATACCCGAGGATCTGAGAAAGTTCGGTATGATCCCCGAGTTTATCGGCAGGTTGCCGGTGATCTTTGCACTGGAGAAACTGTCCGAGGAGATGTTTGTACGGATACTGACCGAGCCGAAAAATGCCATAGTAAAGCAGTATCAGAAGCTTTTGCTATTTGATGAGGTAAAGCTGGAGTTTGAGGAGGATGCGCTTTATGCCATCGCCCATGCTGCCCGGGAGAGGGAACTGGGTGCCAGGGCACTTAGGTCCATCATAGAGGAGTTCATGCTGGATATCATGTATGAGATACCCAAGGATGACAATATCGGCACCGTGATCATCACAAAGGACTATGTGGAGAAAAAGGGCGGGCCAAAGATCATTCCCAGAGACGGCACCATCGCAGCGGCGAAGAGGCAGTCAATAGCCAGCGCAACATAAGTTACGATTTCTCGTGGTCATATGTTCACCGCCCACCGTCAAACGGTGGGCTACTTGAATCATATGACCCACTCGAAATCTATACACTAAAGCAAATAGGGATCATTAAATTGCAAGTATTTTTGATCAAGAGCAAAAAAGAATTTATGACAGAGCTTCTTACGGGCGCGTCCTTTGACGCGCTCCTTCTGTCGGAGGCCAGGATCGAGGGCAGGGGACATCTGTCGGTGACGGGTCATCCGGCAGCAGGCTTTTTTACTGAGGAGGAGATGTCCCGTGTGGATCCTTCCGGATATATGCCCTATGGGATGTATCGCGACACACTATTTTCTTTTATAAAGGGTAATCGCACGCCATCGGGGTTTATGATCCAGCTGGTGTTGCCCAGAAGCGAGACTGAGGAGCTGGTGGGATCATCCGGTTGCACCATTCCCTCATCCGACGTGGAGTCCTTGTCACTTCTCATCAGGTTCCGTGACGGTGCGCTTTCAGTTACAACCGGGACTTCCATATCCGGCTTTTATCCCGACAAGTCCTTAGATCACGCCCTTGATGCATACGCTGCCGGTATTTTAGACAGATGCGGCGCAGACTACGACACCCAGCTGTAGGCACACTTGCTTTTGTATTATCATCTGTTATAATCATATAGGAGTTTTTTCAAACTTTTTTACAGAGAGGATAACTTAAAATGAAAAAGGTAGAGGATTATATCAGGACCATACCGGACTTTCCCGAGCCGGGGATCATGTTTCGCGACATCACCACGGTGCTCCAGGATCCGGATGGGTTCAAGCTGGCTATAGATGAGATGGCCGCTCTTTTGGATGGAGTGGACTTTGACGTTATCGCAGGCACGGAGTCCAGAGGTTTTATCTTTGGCACGCCCCTGGCATATAACATGCACAAGCCCTTTGTACTCATCAGGAAAAAGGGCAAGCTGCCATACAATACCATCGGCATGGAGTACGATCTGGAGTACGGCAAGGCAGAGATCGAGATGCACACGGACTCCATCACTCCCGGACAGAAGGTGGTTTTGGTGGATGACCTCATCGCCACAGGCGGCACCATGGAGGCCGCAGCTAAGCTGGTGGAGAAGCTGGGAGGCAATGTGGTCAAGCTCATCTTTTTACTGGAGCTGGCAGGACTGGAGGGCAGGAAGCGTCTGTCGCAGTACGACGTGGGCTGCGTAGTTACCTATCCCGGTAAGTAATGAGATACCTGGGCAACAAGACCAGACTCCTTGGTTTCATAGATGATGTGATCAAAAAGTACGATATCAGCGGGGAGACCTTCGCGGATCTGTTTTCCGGCACATCCTCTGTGGGAGATCATTTCAAGGATCGGTTTACCATAATAGCAAACGACTATATGGGATACGCCGGTGTGATAGCAAAGGCAAGGCTATTAAACACCGGCGTTCCTTTGTTTGAAAAATTCACACAGCACTATGGCATGTCGACCTTTGACTGGTTGAATGCCAGGACTTATGAACCATCACCGGAGTTTTTCATCTATAATAATTATACTCCCGTGGGCGGGCGCATGTTCTTTACCGAGGACAACGCCAAAAAGATCGACGGCATGCGTATCGACATAGAAAGCCTATACCAGAACAGCATGCTTTCCGAGGCGGAATATGCATTTCTCATAGCTTCACTTTTGGAAGCGGCTCTTAAGGTGTCAAACACATCTGGTACCTATCAGGCGTTTTTCAAGTTCTGGGAAACCCGTTCATCAAAGGTGATTTCCCTGGAACCTCTGGAGCTTTTTGAAAAAGAACTCCACGGGGAAAATATCATCTACAACGAGGATACCAATGAACTGGTCAGAAGGATCTCCGGCGACATTGCCTATATAGATCCTCCCTACACCACTACCCAGTATACCAATTCCTATCACATTTTGGAGACCATAACCCGATATGACACCCCGGCCATTTTTGGCAGGACAGGCAGGCGAAGCAACAGATCCCTGTCGGGTTATTCCAATAAGAAAAAGGTCAGCGAAGAGTTCGAGGACCTCTTTCGACAGCTTGATTTCAGGCATGTTCTGATAAGCTACAGCAATCAGTCCCTGATCAGTCTCGAGGAACTTTGTGATCTGGCCAAAAGGTTTGCGGTGGGAGGCCGGGTCCATGTGGAAAGCTGTGAATACAGGGAGTACTCCACCAATAACCCCAGCTACAAGGGGAGGCAGGAAGGTCTGAAGGAAGCCATCATCTATTTTGAAAAGGACCGCAGTATCAACAAATCTCCCCTGAATTATTCGGGGAGCAAAGATGGCCTTCTTCCCATGATAATAAAACAGCTGCCCAAACATGTGGGAACATTTGTGGATGCCATGGGCGGAGCCTTTAATGTGGGAGCCAACGTGGTGGCCATGGATAAGACCTGGTATCTGGAATACAATAACTATGTGTATGAGATAATCAGGATGCTTTTGGAAAACGATCCGGCCGACACGGTGGAGCAGATAGAAGATATAGTAAGCCGTTTCGGATTGGTGAAAAAGGATCGGGATGCATATCTGGCACTGCGAAGTCATTATAATGAAAAGGATAAGTCCGCCATCAACCTCTTTGTCCTGCAGATCTATGCTTTTCAGAATATGATCCGTTATAATGCAGGGCAAAAGATGAACACTCCCGTGGGTAACAATGAATACTGCGACGGTATCAGGGATCGGATATTGAATTTTGCAGTGCGTGCTCCGGAGTATGAACTGGTGCATGGTGCCTATGATGCCATTCATTTTTCCGAGTTTCCGGCAGACACTCTGTTTTATTTTGATCCGCCCTATTTTATCACCAGGGCAGAGTACAACGATGGGAAGCGCGGACTGGAGGGTTGGAGCGCCAATGAGGAGGCGAGGCTTTTGGCCTATATCCATGAGCTGGATCAGGCGGGATATCGTTTTATGCTGTCAAATGTGGTCTCCCATAAGGGTCGTGTGCATCACATGCTTTTGGACTGGGTCCGTGAGCATGGCTACGCCCTCATCGATATAGGAAAGACAGGGATAAAATATCCCCGCAGGGAAGTAGTGATCAAAAACTTTTAATGTAAAAGGAGAATGAAATGATCAAGGCAGTATTATTTGATATGGATGGAACGGTGACGGACACCGAGAAGATATATAATAAGATGTGGCAGAAGAGTGCACACGATCTGGGACTTTTGGAGTTTTCAAATGAGGATGCACTTTATTTCAGGAGCCTGAACCGGGCGGACGCTGCGGCGTATGTGGAGGGCAAGTACCCCCATGGACCGAAGTGGATGGCCATCCATGACCTGTGCGTTAAATATGTCCGGGAGGAGATGGACAAAAACGGAGTGGAGGTAAAACCCGGGGTACATGAGATATTAGCGGAGCTTAAAAGCCGTGGCATAAAATCGGCCATAGTAACTGCCACTGTGCTGGAGCGTGCCATTCCCCAGATGGAGCGTGTTGGACTGAGGGATGAATTTGATGAGATAATCAGCGCTCACGAAGCAAAGCGCGGCAAGCCCTATCCCGATCCGTATCTGTATGCGTGCGAACGGGTTGGGTTCGCTCCCGATGAATGTATAGCAGTGGAGGATTCCCCAAACGGATGCATCTCTGCCATTGATGCAGGTTGCAAGACCATCATGGTCCCCGACCTCACTCCGCCGGACGAAGAGCTTAAGTCCAGGCTTTTTGCAGTATGTGATACGGTTTATGATATCAGGGAATATTTGAAGTGATACAGGTATTGGAGATATACAAAAAATTTCACTGCCTGGGACCGGACTGTCCACAGAGCTGTTGCATGGGATGGCAGATCCCGGTGGAGAAGGAGACTTTTCAGAGGTATGCTGATCTTACCGGAGTCTACGGGCGCCATGTCAGGAGTAATGTCGCCGGCAAGCCTGATCTGCACTATGTAAAAAAGCAGCTTGGCCGCTGTCCCTTTTTAAACTGCGACCGGCACTGCCAGTTCCAGGATAATGGTGAGACAGAACTGATGCCAATTGTATGTCGCCTTTATCCCCGAGAGAGCATGAGCTTCGGGGATCTTATCCTGGTGACCTTCACATTGTCATGCCCGGCAGCAGCCCGCCTGCTCATTGAAAACCCGGGACGTCTGTCCTTCGTGGAGACTGATATCCCCATAGAGGTGTTGTGGGTGATGAATAACGACGAGCCGGAGTATCGTGATCTGCTCTTGGCCGAGCGGGACAGGATGCTGGATTACTTCTGGGATACGGATGATATGGATTCCAGTGAGGTCGCGAGTGAGTCGTGTGGCCGCGTAGCAACTCGCTTTTCCGAGTTGCGGCGGGCACATGATCACGAACGGCCGGATTTTGACATGGCAGCAAAATGGCAGGACATGTTTGCCCACATATACACGGTCCACGACGCCATCCTCTCCCAGAGACAGGATATTGTAGATATCCCCCTGACCTCCGACAAAAGTGCCCAGGGAAAATATGCTCTGCTTCGGGAGCCAACCTACGCATTTTTCCCCATAAAGACCATCGACAGGATGATCCTGGAGGTCATCGACTATGGCTCCCTGTTCATCCGCCAGCACGAAATGTACCGTCTCATAAAACTGTACACAAAGCGCTATTCCAAACTCCTCGTGCGCGAAGCCGACAAATATTTTGACGAACATATCAAAAAATTGGTTAGTATTCATCCCGAATACATGTTAAAATATCGTTCATACTTTTCATATAATATTGAACAGCTTTTGCCGGTTGCCTACGAGAATTATCACATCCTCCGTCAGTATCTGTTCGCAGTCCTTTATACCGAACTCTACATGATATTCGATCTTTTAGACTACGAGGATCACGGTGAGACACCACCTTCCATAGAGCGGCAGTCATTTGTGATGGCTCTCTGCGAGCACGCCATACGCCACAACCCCGATCTGACTGACAACCTGTTGCGCGTCATCCGGCAGGAGTTTTTATAGCTGTTAACAGCATCCGAGTTAATTATGTGATCCCGTAGCGGTAAGAGGTCAACTGTAAATGTGTGAGTGCTTGAACGATTAAGCGGAGCGACTAGTACATCGGGTTTTTAAGCAACTGGACCGATCGCGAAGGATATGTGCTGTAGAGTGCCGAGCCAAAACGTAGGCGTAGCGGGCTACGCCGAGGCTTTGGTGCGTGTGCTATACAGTGCATAGACAAGCGATTTGGTCTAGTTAATTAAAAGACGCTGTAC
>JAILEN010000156.1 GCA_024687655.1 Lachnospiraceae bacterium
TCTCGGTGTTTCCAAGATCAACGTCAACACAGAGTGCCAGCTGGTATTCGCAGAGGAGACCAGAAAGTACATCGAGGCCGGCAAGGACAAGGAAGGCAAGGGCTTCGATCCCCGTAAGCTTCTCGCTCCCGGCACAGAGGCTATCAAGGCTAAGGTTAAAGAGAAGATGGAGCTTTTCGGTTCCGTTAACAAGGCATAAAAGTTTGTTACTGCGGGGCACTTCTTTTGAAGTGCCCTTTTTTTAAAAAAGATTCTTCGCTAGGTTGAAGTCATCTCCGATGACTTCTTCAAGCTTCTGGCTCTGACAGAAGCTTCACCACGCTTCCGATGACATCCCATCCCTGTCATTCTGAGGGTCGCGAAGAATCTTTAGAAAGGTTAGTTTTATGGAGTACTACAACGTAGCGGATATTTTCGGAGAGAACGTGTTCAACGACGCCACCATGCGTGAGCGTCTTCCGAAAAAGACCTATCAGAAGCTGAAGGAGACCCTGGCTCTCGGCAGGGAACTGGACATTGAGACTGCCGACGTCATAGCCCATGAGATGAAGGAATGGGCCATTGAAAAGGGAGCCACTCACTTCACACACTGGTTCCAGCCTCTGACGGGTGCTACGGCGGAAAAGCATGACAGTTTTATATCACCGCCCATGAAGAGCGGAAAGGTGCTCATGAGCTTTTCCGGTAAGGAGCTTATAAAGGGCGAGCCTGATGCATCCAGTTTTCCCTCGGGAGGACTGAGAGCCACCTTCGAGGCCCGCGGATATACCGCATGGGACTGCACCTCACCTGCTTTTGTGAGACAGGATGCTGCGGGAGCTACTCTCTGTATCCCCACGGCATTTTGCTCATACACCGGCGAGGCCCTGGATCAGAAGACACCTCTTTTGCGATCCATGGAGGCCATCAATACCCAGGCTCTCCGCCTTATCCGCCTCTTTGGCAACACCACCTCCCAGAGAGTGGTGCCTTCCGTAGGCTGTGAGCAGGAGTATTTTTTGATCGACCGTGAAAAGTTCCTTGAGAGAAAGGACCTGGTATATACGGGACGTACATTGATCGGAGCCATGCCTCCCAAGGGGCAGGAGATGGACGATCACTATTTCGGTGCCATCCGTGAGAGGATAGGTGCCTACATGCGTGATGTGAACACGGAGCTTTGGAAGCTGGGAGTATCTGCCAAGACCCAGCACAACGAGGTAGCTCCGGGTCAGCACGAGCTGGCGCCTATTTATTCGGAGGCCAATGTGGCAGTGGATCACAACCAGCTCATTATGGAGACTCTTAAAAAAGTAGCCTATCGTCACGGGCTCCAGTGCCTTTTGCATGAAAAGCCCTTTGCCGGCGTAAATGGCTCAGGTAAGCACAACAACTGGTCCCTGGTGACGGATGACGGCATAAATCTTTTGGAACCGGGTAAAAAACCCCATGACAACATACAGTTCATTCTGGTATTATTATGTGTAATAAAGGCTGTGGATGAGCACGCGGATCTGCTCCGTGAGTCCGCCGCGGATTTCGGTAACGATCAGCGACTGGGTGGAGACGAGGCACCGCCTTCCATTATCTCCGTATACCTGGGAGAGCAGCTGCAGGATGTTTTAAACCAGCTGGTTCGTACAGGTACAGCCACCCACAGTATAAAAGGTGAGCATCTGGATACGGGAGTACAGACCCTCCCCGACTTTTTAAAGGATGCTACGGATCGCAACCGTACATCACCTTTTGCATTTACCGGAAATAAATTCGAATTCAGAATGGTGGGCTCCGAGGATTCCGTGGGCGAGCCCAACATAGTTTTAAATACAATAGTTGCAGAGGCATTTTCCGACGCCTGTGACAGGCTGGAGGCAGCGGAGGATTTTGAAACTGAGCTCCATGACCTGATCAAGGAGCTGGCGGCGGATCATCAGCGTATCGTCTACAACGGCGACGGATATTCCGATGAGTGGGTTCAGGAGGCTGCGCGACGCGGGCTTCCCAATATCACCAATATGCTGGATGCCATTCCGGCCCTGACCTCAGTCCAGTCGGTGGCGCTCTTTGAAAAGTTCGGAGTGTTTACCGAGTCTGAGCTTGTGGCCCGTGCGGAGATCGAGTATGAGATATACGCGAAAAAGAGCAACATCGAGGCGAAGACCATGATCGACATCATCAGAAAGCAGATCATTCCCTCGACCATACATTATGCCACGCGTCTGGCGGATTCCGTCAACCGTGTGCGCACTGCGGTGCCCGGGGCAGATGTGAGTACCCAGGCCGATATGCTGACCCAGGTGTCGGCGCTTTTACGGGAGACCAAGGATGGCCTCAACGAGCTGGAAAAGCTCCAGCAGGAGGGGGCGGCCATCCACGGAGATATAGTAAAAAGAGCACTTTTCTATCGCGACAGTGTGATACCCGCGATGAATGCACTCCGCATCCCCGTGGACCAGCTCGAGATGCTGGTGGACAAGGAGATGTGGCCTATGCCGTCCTACGGCGACATGATATTTGAGGTTTGATCTAAAAAGGAGGAGGCGCGTATGGAAAACGAGGCCATGGTAACCACTGAAGAAGTTACAGAGACCAAGCAGCAAAAGGGGAAGAAAAAACAGAAGGCCAGAAAAGTGAAAAGCAGCATCAGCGCAAAACTTTTGCGTGTACTGGTGCCCATGGTGGCGGTGTCCATCATCTTTATCATAGTATTCCTGTCCTACCAGGCCAGGGGCATAGTAAGGAATATGACCGAGAAGGCCCTGCAGAGCGATTCCGATAAAAATGCCGCAATCATCGGCACGGAGGTCACCAATCTGCTATCCGGGTACAATCAGAATATTGAGACCTTGGAAAAACTTCCGGTTACGGATGCCGCCCAGATCCAGGATTATCTGACCATTACATTTGGCAAAAACGAGATGACCTCCAACGGTCTGTACGGCGGATTTGAGGATGGCACCTGGGTCGATGCTTCAGGCTGGGTTCCCGATGCCGACTATGATCATACCGAAAAGGACTGGTACAAGCAGGCGGCAGGCAGCGAGGAGTTCGTCTTCGGAGATCCTTATGTGGACAGTGAATCAGGCACATTGGTAGTATCTGCTTCCCGCGAGGCTACACTTACGGATGGCAGAAAGGGTGTTCTTTCCGTAGATATGTTCCTGGCGGGTATCGTGGATGAGACTGCTGCATTAAAGCCTCTTGGCACAGGAACTACTCTGCTTTTCTACAACGACTATATTTTGTCCTTCTATGACCCCGAGCTCAACGGTTCCACCGTTTCCGAGCATCTGGACAACGGACTTTTGAAGGCAGTCCAGCCCTACCTGGGTGATCCGGATAAAACCGGTGTATACGAGCTCAAGGATGGCAGCACAGCATATTATGCTGCGGTTTCTACAGTTCCCGGTACACCCTGGACTATGGTATCCTCAGTGGACCAGGCTGATGTTATGGCAGCACTTAACCGCTTCCAGATCATCTGCTGGGTACTCATGGTCATCATGATCCTTGTGATCGGTTTCGTAATGCTGTCACTCACCAAAAAGTATGTTACCGATCCTGTTTCCGAGCTTACGGACAGCATCGAGCATATCACCGGCGGTGATTTCACCGTGAACATCAGAAAGGGCGGTAATGACGAGATCGGCCTCATGAACAACTTCATGAGTGAATATGTGGAAAAGATGAGAGCCACTCTGGGCGATATGCAGAATGTCACCCACAGGCTTTCCGATGAGGCGGAGACATCACAGAATGCTTCCAGCGATCTGAACAGGCAGGCGGCAGAGCAAAGTAACTCCATGGGACAGATCAGGGATACCATGGGCGGCATCTCAGATTCCGTTACCGAGCTGGCAGAAAATGCTACCACCTTGGCACAGGCAGTATCGGATCTTACCAACAAGGGTAATGAGACCTCCGAGACCATGGGCAACCTCCTTAAGCAGGCTGACCAGGGTCAGAACGATATGGAAAAACTCAAGACCAGCATGTCACTGGTAGCCGACTCCATGTCCGAGATGAACGACGTGGTCATGAGCGTGGATGAGTCCGCACAGAAGATCAACTCCATTGTCGAGATGATCAACTCCATCTCATCCCAGACCAACCTGTTGTCACTGAACGCATCCATCGAGGCAGCCCGTGCCGGTGAGGCAGGACGAGGCTTTGCAGTTGTAGCGGACGAGATAGGTAACCTGGCAAATGAGTCTGCCAATGCTACCACAGAGATCTCCGGTATCATCCAGAACATCACCGGACAGATCAAGAACCTTTCCGAGAAGTCCCAGGCCAACATGGAAGAGATCGCTCAGGGAACAGAGGCTGTTGCGGTGGCAGGAGATACCTTCGCAGTCATCTTCAGGGATCTGGATACCACAGGTCATACCGTTGAGGAGATGATCGGCATGATGAATGACGTTAACGAGATCGCATCCTCCGTGGCAGCTATCTCCGAGGAGCAGTCCGCCAGCACCATCGAGGTTACCGAGACCGTTGAGCAGGTGGTTGAGTCTGCCGAGCAGGTGGCCAGCGAGAGCCAGGATGTGGACCAGAGCGCCCAGACCGTGGCCGAGTCTGCGACTCTTATCGGGGACTTTGTCAACAACTTTAAGATCGAATAGTAATGGATAAAAAAAAGCTTACCGTAGTAGTACCCTGTAAGAATGAGGAAGAGGTACTGCCTGAGTTTTATAAAAGAATAAGAAAAGTAAAGGATAGCTCGCTGGATGCAAAAGTCTATGCGGGCATCCTTTTCATTGACGATGGTTCTACCGACCAGACTCTTCGTGTCATAAAGGAGCTAGCGGCAGCAGATGACAGCATCCACTATATCTCCTTCTCCAGGAACTTTGGCAAGGAGGCGGCCATCTATGCAGGACTTTCCCATGCCGACGGGGACTATGTAGTGATCATGGATGCGGACCTTCAGGATCCTCCCGAGATGCTACCCGAGATGATAGATGTACTGGAGTCGGGCGAGGCTGATCTGGTGGGGAGCCGGCGTGTGACACGGAAGGGCGAACCCGCCATCAGGTCCCTTTTTGCCCGCCTTTTTTATAAGCTTATGAATAAAATATCCGAGACCGAGGTGGTGGACGGAGCCAGGGACTTTCAGATGATGAACAAAAAGGTGGTAAAAGCCATCCTGTCCATGGGAGAGTACAACCGGTTTTCAAAGGGCATCACAGGCTGGATCGGATATAAAAAGAAATGGCTGGAATATGAAAATGTACAGAGGGCTGCAGGCGAGACCAGCTGGTCCTTCTGGCAGCTGGTGTTTTATGCACTGGAGGGGATCACGGCCTTTTCTACCGTGCCTCTTGTTATATCCTCGGTGATCGGACTCACCTTTTGTGTGCTGGCATTTTTTGCCATCATTTTCATCATAGTCCGGACACTGATATTTGGTGACCCCACCAGCGGATGGCCCTCCATGGCATGTATCATCATGCTGGTGAGCGGAGTACAGCTTCTGGGCATAGGGATCCTGGGACAGTATCTTGCCAAGACCTATCTGGAGACGAAAAACAGACCAAAATATCTCATCGACGAAAGTAATTTATGATGGAAGATATCAGATATACAGACAGTCAGGACCAGGGCGCTCCGCAGTACAGGAGAGAGGACGGTACCATGGCACAGGGCGCGGATACTTCGAGCCGGGGATACGGGTTTGATGTCAGTGCCGCCGTTTTAAAATGGGTCGCCATAGTGACTATGTTCATAGACCATACGGCAGCCTCCATTTTGGAGTGGTCCCTGGAAAGTGAAAACTATCTTTTTGACTCTACGGCTCTTGCTATAACGGATGGCATAATGCGATGTATCGGCAGGACAGCTTTTCCTCTGTTTATCTTTATGATGGCAGAGGGTTTATATTATACCCGCAGCCGAAAAAACTACCTGATCAGACTCATCGCATTTTGCTTCATATCCGAGGTGCCCTTTGATCTGGCCTTTGGATACTACAGGACAGGCAGTATTGATTTGTCGACCAACCTGTTTGTGTCGGAATATCAGAATGTATATTTTACGCTGGCGTTGGGACTTGCTGCCATATGGATCATGAATGCCCTGTATGAGAATATGTCCAGCGTGGTGTGGGAGATCATCCTGGATCTGGTGGTGCTGGCAGCTTTCGGGTATGCGGCATATCTTATGAAAACCGACTATGATGCAGGTGGCGTAATGGCCATCGCCGGAGCCCACATTACCAGGAGGTTCAGGCTGAAGCCGGTATTGTCAGGGGTGGTGATCATCGTCATACTTTGTCTGACATCGGGGATCATAGAGGCTGCAGCAGCTTTCATAGCCCTGCCTCTTTTGGGTTTTTACCATGGCAACAGGGGCTACAGGTTTAATAAATGGATTTTTTACGTTTTTTATCCTGCTCACTTGTTTTTGCTTGCTTTGATAAGGACGGTAATATTTGCATGAGAACACAAGGGGGTATCGCATGCGAAAAGGTCAGGTTATTCATTGGAAAAAAAGAGGAGCAAAGTGTACCGGTGCAGACATAGCCATACAGTGCTGCATGATAGTTAACATCATACTGGCTGCCGGAATTTCCTTTGCCTTTATGGCTGTGGACAAACAGGTGCTCCCGTCACAGATGTCAGATATTATGTTTCTGGTGTTTTACGGGTTGCCTGTGATGTTGGTTACTGTGCTCTACGGATTGATTCCCGCTATGGCCTCATACGGCCTCATGTATGTGGCGGCACTTATTGTCATGCCTCAGGCGGCGTATCTTTTTACCATCCATCTTGTGTGTATCCTTTTAGCAAATCACAATAATCTTATGAAGTGTTTTACTTCATATAAGAAAACACTTATATCAATGATCCCGTCAGCACTAATCATCGGAGCACTTTTTTATCTTTTGTATGGTCTGATATCCAACAGGTCCCTGTCAGAGTTTAAGTTGCCCGGAATAGCATACTGTGTGGCACTTATTGCTCCCATGATCTTTTTGGACTATTCTGTACTGTATCTGGTTTTAAGATGCACTCCGAAAAAACTGGTGGCGCTGTTTCCCATGGCCGGGTTTAAGCATGAGTACAGATTTATTGATGATGATGAGTACTGTTTTTGGATGCCTGCGTCAAGGTGGCGGCTTTCTAACAGGATAACCGGATATTTTGTTTTAGAGGGCCTGTTTCTGGCAGTGGGTGCGGCACTTTTTGCCAATATGCTCATACCGGATATGGGTACGGAAAGAGTGGAGTTTCCATGGGTCTACATACCGGTGTTTGATACCATGGGACTTTCACCGAGTATGTATGGCAGCCATGATCTGACCGGCAACTATGTAGATCCCAATATCATCAGGGATCTGGGAATGACCTTTGACGCAAAGCTTATACTCTATCTGTTTGATATTGTCATACCCATCATATGTTTTTTCAATTTTAAGGCTCAAAAGAATATTGCCCTGCCTATCCAGCAGATGACAGTGGGCATGAGACTTTTTTCAGACCAGACCACGACCAATCGTGAGCAGATCGCCCACAAGGTGGCCGGGATGGAGATCTCTACCGGAGATGAGATCGAGCAGCTTTACCAGACACTTGTATCTACCACCAGGGAGATCACGGCTCATATCGATGATATCAAAAGGGAAAAGCGTCTTGAGGAGGATCTGAGGGTGGCTCAGGCAGCAGCCCAGAACAAGACCAACTTTTTATCCAATATGTCCCATGAGATCAGGACCCCCATAAATGCTGTCCTGGGAATGGATGAGATGATACTTCGTGAAGCAAGGGATAAGGACATATTAAGATATGCACAGGATATACAAAATTCCGGGCGCACGCTTTTATCCCTTGTAAATGATATCCTGGACTTTTCAAAGCTGGAGGCAGGCAAGATGGAGCTGGTGCCTGTGCAGTACGAGCTGGCATCGGTATTAAATGACCTGATCAACACCGCCCGTCAGCGACTGGGAGAAAAGGATGTGGAATTGATAGTGGATGTGGATGAGATCACTCCGCATATGCTCTATGGTGATGAGATACGTCTGAAGCAGGTGGCCATGAATATCATGACCAATGCGGTAAAATACACAGAGCAGGGATCCATTACACTAAAGCTGGATTTCGAAAGATGTGGCTCAAACCCTGAAAATGTTATGCTCCGTTTCGTAATATCAGATACAGGCATCGGTATGAAGGAAGAGGATCAAAAGAATCTCTTCTCGGCATTTACAAGGATTGATGAGGAACGCAACCGCAATATCGAAGGCACAGGCCTTGGCATGAGTATTGTAAAGAGCCTTTTGGATCTGATGGACTCTAAGCTGGAGGTGCACAGTGTTTATGGTGAGGGATCAACTTTTGCCTTTAGGGTGATCCAAAAGGTTATAAGCTGGGAACCCATCGGAGACTTTACAAAGACATATGAGCGATCTCTTGAAAATGTACCGGAGTATGAAGAGAGTTTCCACGCACCCGATGCAAGGATCTTAGTGGTGGATGATACGCCTGTAAATCTTACTGTGGTACAGGGACTTTTAAAAAATACCGCCATGCAGATAGATACAGCAGACAGTGGATCCCAGTGCCTTAATATGACAAAAAAGAAGGAATACGATCTGATCTTTTTGGATCATCGTATGCCGGGGATGGATGGAGTGGAGACCTATCATGCCATGCAGCAGGATGAGGACAATAAAAACAGGAGGACTCCGGTGATTGCCCTTACTGCAAATGCCATATCCGGTTCCCGGGAGATATACATAAAGGAAGGCTTTACCGATTACCTGTCAAAGCCGATTAACTCAAAGCGGATGGAGGAAATGCTGATACATTATCTTCCCAGGGACAAGGTGATCCTGCCGGATGATAAGGACTTTGAGAAAACCGGAGTGGACAGTGGAGGCTCAGACGCGGACGACAGGCTGGAGATCCTTAAGAATACTGAGGGTATCGACTACAAGGAAGCCATTAAAAACTGCATGAAGGAGGACATCCTTCTTTCGGCGGCCCAGGACTTTTTGGCAGGCATCGGCAGCACCAGTTTAAATATTGAGATAGCAAATATTGCAGCAGACTGGAACAACTACACTGTACTGGTTCATGGACTGAAAAGCTCGGCCAGGCTTATAGGTGCGACACATCTTTCTGACATGGCAAAGGAAATGGAGGCGCTTGGGGATCGGGCTAAAAGTGGTGACCAGAGAGCCATAGATGATATCCTGGAAAAGACTCCGGATCTGATAGAGGAATACAAGAGCTATGAGGAGAGGCTGGCATTTATAGACCCGGATCTGGCGAAGGCTGGAGACTGGAGCACCTCCGGCGGATCAGCTGTCGTAGAGGAGGATACGAGACCTGCCATAGAGGACGGTGCTTTTGACGAGGCCATATCCGGTATAGGGATGTTTGTGGAAGCATTTGACTATGACGGCGCAGATGATATAATAGCACAGTTAAAGGATTACCATCTGAACCCTGCCCAGGAGGAGCTGTATAACAGGCTAAAGGTTTTGGTCAGGAACCTGGATAGGGATCAGATTTTAAAAGAAATAAAAGGATAGGGATTCGATATGGATAGGAAAGTTTTACTCATAGGTGAAGAAAAGAGCTTTATGTTCAATGCCATAGTAAACGGTTTAAAGAGAGAGGATTTTAAAGTGGAGGCGTGCGCTCCCACAGTAAAAGCCTTAGGGGAACTAACAGACCCTCCTGTTGTTTGGATACTGTACGTGGACGGAAATCTTTCTGAGATTACTGACACGATAGTTTTTTTAAAGGATACGGTCATTGAAAAGGAGTACTATTTTTATATCATCGGAAGTACCGAGGAGATAGATACTTTAAAGGCGGGCATGCCCATGCATGTGATAACC
Organism: Lachnospiraceae bacterium; assembly: GCA_024687655.1. GTDB lineage: Bacteria > Bacillota > Clostridia > Lachnospirales > Lachnospiraceae > JAILEN01. Next base: position 9,833 of record JAILEN010000156.1, read on the forward strand.
GAAAGCTTTGTAAGACCTCTAAACGTTAAGGAGCTGGCGGCATCTCTGGAAAAGACCATGGCAAAGGGGGCAGAGGCCGAGCAGAAGAAAAAGATCCTCATTATAGACGATAACCCTACCATGCTTCGTACCATGAAAAACCTGCTGTCGGATAAGTACCGGGTCTACATGGCAAACTCCGGCATGAACGGTATCACCTTTTTGGCAAAAAACCCTGTGGACCTCATCCTTTTGGACTATGAGATGCCCGTTATATCTGGGGCCAAGGTTTTGGAGATGATCCGCTCTGAGGCGGCCACCTCCACCATCCCGGTGATGATGCTCACCGCCAAGGATGACAAGGACAGCGTCATGAGCGTGCTGGATCTGAAGCCGGAGAAGTACCTGCTGAAAACTCAGGCCCCGGAGGAGCTTATCAGAAATATTGATGAACATTTCGAGAGCAGGAAGGGCAGATAGGGCATCTAAAAAGATTATTTTATTTAAGGTTAATTTTAGGTTTGGCATTTATATTAGAGTCACTTCAAAGGAAGTGGCTCTATTTTTATTGTGGAAGGAGGTGCAAAGAATGGGAAAGAGACATGAAATAAAGCATCAGATATCATATGCGGATCTTTTGACCATAAGACAACGGATGAAGGCCGTGGCAGGTTCTGATGCAAATGCCATAGATGGAAAGTACCTGATCAGGAGCCTGTATTTTGATACCCCGGGGGACAAGGCGCTTCGGGAAAAGGTAGATGGAGTGGACAACCGGGAAAAATTTCGTATCAGGTATTATAATTTCGACACGTCCTTTATCAGACTTGAAAAAAAGAGCAAGGAAAACGGGCTGGGAGAAAAGGCCATGGCAAAGCTCTCGGCTGAAGAGTCCCAAAGGATAGTTAATGGAGACACAGACTGGATGTATGACAGTGATGAAAAACTGATCCGGGAACTGTATTCCAAGATGAAGACCACGGGACTTGCTCCAAAGACCATAGTGGATTATGACAGGGAGCCTTTTACATTTATACCCGGCAATGTAAGAGTTACCCTGGATTACAACATCAGGACAGGACTTCGGTGTACGGACTTTTTAAACCCCCATGTGATCACCATGCCGGTTCCTGATGACCCCATCATCCTAGAGGTAAAATGGGACGGCTATCTGCCGGATATCATCCGGATGGCGGTGGGCTTGGAAAACAGGCGGGTAGGAGCATATTCGAAATACGCAGCATGCAGGATGTATGAGTAAAGAATAATATGGAGGAAAACAAATGACTACATTTAATGACATTTTTAAATCAAGCTTTTTGGAAAACGTGACCAGCGTATCAATGCTGGATATGGTAATAGCCCTTGCGCTGGCATTTTTGATCGGGCTTTTTATTAGCTTTGTGTATAAAAAGACATTTACGGGAGTGATGTACTCCACCAGCTTCGGCGTTTCACTGATAGCAATGACCATGATAACCACCCTTGTGATACTGGCAGTGACCAGCAACATAGTTCTTTCTCTTGGTATGGTAGGTGCATTATCCATCGTAAGGTTCAGAACTGCCATAAAGGAACCCCTTGATATAGCATTTCTGTTTTGGGCCATCGGCGCAGGTATCGTTTTGGCAGCAGGCCTGATTCCCCTTGCAATATTCGGCAGTGTGGTGATCGGCCTCATCCTTCTTATCTTTGTAAATAAGAAATCATACCGGGCACCTTTTATCGCAGTTATCCATTGTGTAGATCAAAACAGTGAAAATGAAGCTATGAACTATCTTAAGTCCCAGGTGAAGCGTACCAGCGTAAAGTCCAAGTCGGTTCAGAAGGGAATGATCGAGCTGAATGTGGAGGTGCAGCTTGATAAAGAGGATACAGGCTTTGTAAACGAGCTGGCTGATATGAACGGAGTTGAAAGTGCCATTCTTGTTTCTTACAACGGTGACTATATGTCATAAAAAGAGAAACTTTTTAAGAGGTATCAGACTATGAGTAACAGCAAACATTTTGACAAAATAGCAGTTGCCGGTGTCATTTTAGCGGTGGCGTTTACACTGTGGTTTATATTTGGGGCGAAAAGCGTTCTTACTCCAATGAGTGAGACCCAGACAGAATATGTGGATGAAAAGGATCTTTCTAAAGTCATATCAAGATCCGATGCCACGATCACACTTGACGGAGAGGACATCACCGTGGAAGGACATGGAGCCGGCGCAAGCTTTGGCAACGTGACCATCACGGATGGAGGTGTATATGTGATCTCCGGCAGCCTCACTGATGGAAATATAGATGTGAATGCAGGCAGCTCCGATGTGGTGTACATAGTTCTTGACGGTGCAGATATCACCTGTCCGGATGATGCGGCACTTTTGGTAGAGAATGCAAAGGCAGTCTATGTTTATACAACCGCCGGCAGCTCAAACAGTATGGAAAACGGAGCTGATATGGAAAGCTCTGTGGAAGTGGTGGCAGCAGGCCGAGAAGGATGCGTATATGCCAGAGATGATGTGATATTTGCCGGGGAGGGAACCCTCGAAATCATATCCAATTATGGCAACGCAGTGGTCCAGGGAGACAATGAGGACGCTTTGGTTTTTGAGTCAGGCTCGGTAAATATTACTTCCGTGGCAAAGGGCATAAAGTCCGACGGAACCATAGATATTTCCGATGGTGAAGTAAATATTGTGGCAGAAGACGACGGTATACATGCAGATGGTGATGTGACACTTACCGCAGGCGATGTGACTGTCTCATCGGCAGATGACGGAGTGCATTCGGATACGACTGTGTATCTAAACGGTACAAATGTAACAGTCGAAAAGGCATATGAGGGAGTAGAGGCTCCTGTAATAGAGATGAATGGCGGGGATGTATGTATCACATCCAGTGATGACGGCTTTAACGGAAACGGCTCCGGCGCAGAGGATTCTCTTGTTACGATAAATGAGGGTAATCTTACTATATTAAACTCTACTGGAATGGATGCAGATGGCCTGGATTCAAACGGAGACATAGTGATTAACGGAGGCTACATTTATGTCAGTCTCACCGGAGGCGGTACAAATAACGCTATAGATTTTGGAAGTGAAAATGGTGGTACATGCACGATAAACGGCGGTACTGTAATAGCAGCCGGAGGCTCCGGGATGCTTGAGAGTATTTCATCGGAGTCTGCACAGGGATCCATCACCATGGTATACGACAGCACATATGAGGCGAATACAAAGGTTACGGTTACCGATTCTGATGGGAAAGAGCTTATATCCCAGGTGATCGACGATAGTATGAGTGCGGTTACGCTTTCTGCTCCGGGCATGGAAGCCGGTTCGATCTACACTATTACTACGGGTGATGATTCGGAAGAGATAACCATGGATACCGTGTCATATTCAAATACTGAGCTCACCGGCATGGGCGGCTTCGGCAGAGGAGGTATGGAAAATGGCGGTGATCTTCAAAAGAACTTTGAAGGGCAAAACGACGGAGACTTCCAAAAGGGGAAAGACTTTCAAAACGGAGGCGGTCGCGGAGGCATGGGCGGCGGACGTGGCATGAAGCCTCAGATGGATAAAAATGCCTCCGGAGACAGTGCTCCCCGTATTGACGGGAACAGTCAGGCTGAAGGCGGTATGCCCCAAATGGATGGAAGTAGTCAGTCTAAAGGAGAGATGCCCCAAATGGACGGAAATATGGCGGGTGGAAAGATGCCCGGTGGAGACGAGTGGGATATGGATAATGCCGGTACTGTAAAGACCTGGTATACCCCCACTGCCACAGACTGGATATGGGTGGTATCGGCAACGGCGGTGCTTCTGGCAGCTATAGGGTTTGCGATTTTCTTTAAAAGAAGGGAGCGGTAGGTGCAATTTTTGGCTACTTTTAACAAAAGATTTGGCTTGACTTAATTGTTGCAATGGTTATAATGTTTTTGTAACAAATTTGTAACAAATGTAAAGAGGGAGTAACGATTAATTCAGGCCGACTTAGGTAAGATCGTTAAAAAGAGTATGAACGCTAACAGAGCACTTAAAAAGAGATTGGTTTCAAGCACTGCAGTAGCACTATCCGTAGTTGCTATGGCATCATCTGCTTACATCAATACACCGGTGGCCGAGGATGCGTATTTTGAACCCACAGGTTATGCCACGGCAGGCATCGTATCGGAGCTTTCCGACATCCAGTATGATGCAAAGGAGCAGGCAGAGCTTACGGTGGATGAGGCGGCTATTTCCGTAGTTGCGGCATCATTACAGGAGAAAAAGAGCAAATGGGATGATCGCCTCATGGCAGACGTGGATGACTTCGTATATGTCAGAAAGACAGCTGACAAGGACGGCGAGATCGTCGCAAAGCTGAGAAAGGGCGATGTGGCAAACGTGATCTCCGAGAAGGGTTCCTGGACAAAGGTTCGTTCCGGTGATGTTAAGGGCTATGTTAAATCAGAGTATTGTGTGACCGGAGATGAGGCCAAGGCTTTATACAAGTCACTTGACAAGGATGAGATGACCACTGCACTTTCCGTTGAGGATGAGCAGGCACTCAATCAGATATATATGCTGGCCAAGGCAGAGCAGGCAGCTGAGGCTGCAGCCCAGGCACAGTTACAGGCTGAGGCAGCAGAGACACAGGAGGCTGAGGCTCCCGTAGAGCAGGCCGAGCCTGTTGTTACACAAAACGAAGCTGTTGAGGCTTCTGTGGATGATGTTACACTCCTTGCCAACCTCATTTACTGTGAGGCAGGCGGCGAGCCCTACGAGGGTCAGGTTGCTGTAGGAGCGGTTGTTGTTAACAGACTTCACGCAGGCTATGCATCATCTATTTCCGGAGTTATCTACCAGCCCTATCAGTTTGGACCTGCTAGTTCAGGAAAGCTTGCCAGTGCGATAGCTTCGGGTAGTGCCACAGCTTCATGCATACAGGCAGCTCAGGAAGCACTTGCTGGAGCATCACCCGTGGGTGACTGCAAAAACTTCCACAGGAACAGAGGAGATGCAGGCATAGTTATCGGAAATCACGTATTTTTCTAAAATAGTCTGTCAATTTTATTGAATACATGTTATAATTAGGACACTTAAAGGAATTTAGGTGTTCTTTTTTTTACCATAACTTGCAGGTGTGTGTTAAGGAGGTAGCATTATGAGCGATATGTCGATCGGGGGAAGCAGTTCCCGTATTTACGGTCAGATCGCCAGCGGCAGTGCCCTGCCCACGGCGGCAGCAGGACCGGCAGAGATGGCGATTGCGGAGAGAGAGGAGACTCAGGCTACAGGACTCAATGTTGGCGCAGATAATATGAAGTCCGGCGTTGAGCTATCCAATGTTGCGGATGGCGGACTTGCCAATATCACGGATTCACTCCAGCGTATGAGGGAGCTGGCTATCCAGGCGAGCAACGACACCCTTACCGATAGTGACAGATCCCACATTCAGGACGAGATAGATCAGCTCAAGCAGGGTATCTCGGATATTGCGAACCAGACCACTTACAATACCAAGAATCTTTTGGATGGTTCCAATTCCAACATCAAGATAGCTACAGACAGCAATCCCAACAGTGTTACGGTCAATACCGGTGATGCTACATTGGAGGCGCTGGGGATCAAGGACTTTGATGTTACCAAACGTGATTTCAATATTGACGATATCGACAAGGCTATTCAGTCTGTTAATGATACCAGGAGCAACATAGGTGCCAAGACCAATGCACTGGAGCACGGTATCAACTACAATTACAATGCGGCTGAGAATACGACGTCAGCACAGAGCAGGCTGGAGGATCTGGACATCCCCAAGGCAGTCACGGATCTTAAAAAGAAGGAGACGCTGGACACCTATCAGGTGATGATGCAGAAGATGAAGCAGGACAATGAGCGGGCTCAGTCGAATCAGTTGTTTGGAAATATCGGATAACGTTTTTGTAACTGTTGTGCCCTTCCGTATGGAAGGGCATTTTTTTAGTGAATTGTTTTAGGGTTTGAGTTATAATATCCCTATCTGCGGAATAAAAGATCCGATGGTATTATTTTGCGCAACGGGATCAGGATGCTGTCCAAAGTGCAACGGGATCCGGGTGTCATCCTGAGTGCAACGGGATCCGGGTGTCATCATGAGCGCAGCGAAGGATCTTAGTTTTAGGAGGTTTTCATGAAAAAATACGGTTTTGGTGTGGACGTAGGAGGAACAACCTGTAAGCTGGGACTTTTCCAGACAGACGGGACTCTGGTGGAAAAGTGGGAGATCCCCACAGACAAGTCCGATGCGGGCAAGAATGTACTGGGGGATATCGCAAAGGCTATCGATGACAAGATGTCAGAGCGTTCCATCTCAAAGGATGATGTAGAAGGTATCGGCATAGGTGTGCCCGGTGCAGTGACATCAGACGGCGTGGTCAATCGCTGTGTAAACGTGGGCTGGGGCGTGGTACCTCTGGTTAAGAATATGGAGGAGATCACAGGCATGCGTGTCAGGGCTGCAAATGACGCCAATATAGCCGCTCTGGGAGAGTACTGGATGGGAGCCGGCAAGGGCTACGGCAGCATCCTCATGGTGACCCTGGGAACGGGGATTGGCGGCGGTATAGTCATCGACGGCAAGATACTGGTTGGAAGTACCGGTTCCGGAGCAGAGATCGGACATATCGTAGTTGATGAGGACGAACCTGAGCAGTGCAACTGCGGACATCACGGCTGCATCGAGCAATATGCATCAGCTACCGGTATTGTGATGATGGCTCACCGTTTCCTGGAGAGCACAGGCAAGACATCCACTCTTTCAGGTGACTTTTCCTGCAAGGATGTTTTGGACGCAGCCAAGGCCGGGGATGAGATAGCCCAGATGACCATCCACAAGGTTTTCCATATGCTGGGACTGACGCTGGGTACTATCTGCAACGTAGCTAACCCCGAGGCGATCCTCATAGGTGGCGGTGTATCAAAGGCCGGGCAGATCATTTTGGACGAGCTGACTGACGGCTTCAAGGCCGGAGCTTTTCATGCATGCGCAAACACAAAGATAGAGCTGGCTACCCTGGGCAACGATGCCGGGATCTATGGTGGCGTGAAGCTGGTAATGGAGTAATAAAAGGAGGGTGTTATGAGTTTTACAGATGAATACAACAAAAAGCTGGTATCTGCCGATGAGGCGGTGAAGGTAGTCAAGTCAGGGGACTGGGTGGATTTCGGATGGTGCGTGACCACGCCCGAGGCACTTGATGCGGCTCTTGCAAAGAGAAAGGACGAGCTTTTTGATGTAAACCTGCGAGGAGGCATTTTGACAAAGCCTCTTAAGATGTTTGAGGGGGAGGAGACCACGGAGCATTTCACATGGAATTCCTGGCATATGAGCGGACTGGAGAGAAAGCTCTGCGGACAGGGCCTTGCATTTTATGCTCCCGTCAGATATTCAGAGCTTCCCGGCTACTATCGCCAGCAGATCAAGCATGTGGACGTGGCTATGTTCCAGGTGGCGCCCATGGACAAGCACGGCTTTTTCAACTTCGGACCTTCGGCCTCCCATCTCGCAGCGGTTTGTGAATGTGCCGACCATATCATAGTTGAGGTCAACGAAAACATGCCCAGATGCCTGGGCGGCTTTGAGGAGGGCATCCATATCTCCAAGGTGGACGCCATTGTTCAGGGTGACAATCCCGCTCTGGGCGAGATTCCTGCAGGCGGAGAGCCCACAGAGGTGGATAAAAAGGTGGCAGAGCAGATCGTGGCTCAGATTCCCAACGGAGCCTGCCTCCAGCTGGGTATCGGCGGTATGCCCAATGCTGTGGGTATGATGATCGCTCAGTCAGACCTCAAGGATCTGGGCGTACATACAGAGATGTATGTGGATGCTTTTGTAGACATCTCCAAGGCAGGCAAGATTACGGGTGCCAAAAAGAATATCGACAAGGGCAGACAGACCTATGCTTTTGGTGCAGGCACCAAGAAGCTCTATGATTTCATCGATGACAACCCCGAGCTTATGAGTGCTCCCGTTAATTATACCAATGACATAGCCAGGGTTTCTTCCATAGATAATTTTATCTCCATCAATAATGCGGTAAGCATCGATCTTTTCGGACAGATCAATGCGGAGAGTGCCGGTACCAAGCATATTTCCGGGGCAGGCGGACAGCTTGATTTCGTTATGGGCGCACACCTGTCCAAGGGCGGCAAGAGCTTTGTGTGCATCTCCTCAGCTTTCACTAAAAAGGATGGAACATCTGAAAGCCGTATCACACCTATTCTCACTCCGGGTTCCATCGTTACCGACACCCGTGCCAATGCCATGAACATAGTGACGGAATACGGCATGGTTTGCATGAAGGGACTTTCTACCTGGCAGAGAGCGGAGGCTCTTATCAGCATAGCTCATCCTGACTTCAGGGACGACCTGATAGCTGAGGCTGAAAAGATGGGCATCTGGAGAAAGAGCAATAAGAAATAGTGCTTGCATTTTATTCTTGTTATGATAAAATACTGTATGCTGTTGCGAACGGGATGTTCGCAGCAGCAGCGGCGTGTGGCTCAGTTTGGTAGAGCGCTACGTTCGGGACGTAGAAGTCGCAGGTTCAAATCCTGTCACGCCGATTTTTCTTCTTATTTTTTTGAAAAAATACTTGATTTTAATTAGGTAGATGTATATAATAGTCAGAGTGCGATTGCACTTGATCATAACGGCGTGTGGCTCAGTTTGGTAGAGCACTACGTTAGGGACGTAGGGGCCGCTGGTTCGAATCCAGTCACGCCGACTTAGTATTTACAAGGGTTCTTGCGGTTGCAAGAACCCTTGATTTTATTTTCATCTAACACTTTTTTCTAACACCTCTGATTTTTCAGACCTACAATGCATATTGTTATCAAGAATAAATATTGCTTGCAAAAACTATCTTTTTGCTATTCCATATCTATTTTTTCGTGCTAATGCATATAGTAATTGCTATAAGTTTTATTCAACACATAATAGGGTGGCATTGTCTCCTATAAAGATATGCCTATATTTATACATCGCGTTTTTAGGGGGCTCAGAACGCCTAAATTAACATTTAAAGTCATTGTACAAGTAACTAACCCTAAAAGCTAACAAAGCGCTTTAAACGCCTTATAAAGGATGAATGATTGGATAATAGTTTCATTACATTTTTGTCAAACCGTTTAATATATGGGGTATAAGGAGTATATCAGGCCACATTGTAGATGCTTCTGAACATCTTGTACCATTCAATGTGTGTTACTCGTTGTTCTACCCTCACCATCTCACCATTAGCATCAACATCTATATCAAAGCTCAGAACATCACTATCATCTTTGGGTACAGGAATGACCACATATTTATGTTCATCTTCCCCACGCTCTTTAATAAGATTCTCCATCCGGCAGTATACATCCTCTTTCTTCTCAAAGAGTTCAAGAACATCAAATACAGACGCTATACCATTTGTTCTAGCCAAAATCTTACAGAGAACAAAATACCCTTCATACTTTTTGTTTTCCATTATCTCTTCAAAGGTGTAATTTCTACTTATCATATTTATAATCCCTCACTTTCATTAAATGCTTTTTGTAATGCTATTCTCCTTGCTTCTACTTTTGCTTTCTTAATATTACCTACGCCTGATGCCTCTTTGTAGTCTATAGGTGGGTTATCAAAGAATTTATCGCAGAATAGGGCAAACTGACTACTGGGTACTTTATCCATTACAGAACTGGCAAGGTCGATGATAAGAGTGACATTATTTCTCTTTAAGTATTTTCTCTGCCCCATAAACCCATCATCAAGATATAATATAGAGATACTGGCGCTTACGGATCCGGTAGTATCCAGCTATTTGGGCGCGATGTATGCCTTTTTTGAGATGGAAAAACATCATGATCTTAAGCTGAAACATGAGGATGGCAAATTGTCTTTATCTTTTGGCGACGGTATTTCTGGCACTCTGAACGATTATTTACGTGAGTGGGATCGGGAACAAAGGGTTACCGAGATGAGACTTCAGGATGCTGATTCAGAAGAGGAAAGAAAAAAGGTTCTACATGAATATGATATGTGGGAATGGACATTCCCTCGTGCCTTATCCGGCTATTCAGAGCAGGATTACAAGGCTATGAAGAAGGCAAAGTTGGAGGAACAGAAGCGTGAGATAGAGGCGCAGATAGCTGCGCTGGAGGAATAGAACTAGGGGCTGGTTGGATTTTCCTATTTTGGAGTTCTTCTGCACCAAAACAAGATATGCAAGATACGTCGTTCATTAGGAGCGGAACAGCCCCTTTATATATATGGAAAGCACTGTCAACTTACTATCAACTTAAATCATTGTTAAAAATCATATATTTATGCGGTTTTTGGGATCCCTAAAAGATTTCGGATCCGAAATCGTCAACTTACCGTCAACTTAAATCTATGCCCAATAGGGAATGTACTTGTAGTATCTTGGAGCGGTGTTCTTATCATAGAGTTTGATGTATCCTTGTTCAACAGTATCCTTGATTATACGAGATACGATTGACTTGCTCTTTTCCTGAACGCCGAACCTATTCCGCTAAGCAGCATTAGTAGCATCGATTCCATTGACATAGCAATAGCATATATAAAGATAGCAGGTACGAACCTTCTCATCTTTCGACCAACTGCTCAGAGAGTCATGCCAGAAGAACATAGTCCGGCAGAAGTCGTCACCGGTTTCCACTTTGGGAGCTGGAATCTTCCAGTCCTTCATTCCTTCTTCCATACGATCAAAACCACTGCCCCTGACTTCGCAGATATGTACGAGCCTGAGAAAGTCGGCCATCTTTTCGTTTCTAGCATGAGGGGCGGTATCTATAATGCGGTCTACATCGACAAGCAGACATCCGGGATTAGTAGCCTCAATGCGCTCATTAAAGATTTCGATCATAAGACTTTGCCCGTGAGCGGTCATATCCTGATGGATGATTAGGTTTCCAAGCATCTCGCGGACTGCCTTTTCGGGAAACATTATAAAGTCCTCTCTTAGAGCGGATTCTATGGTTTCGCTCTGAGGAAGCATGCTCATGATATAATTAACAATCTCATTGAAACCTATAGCATATCCTTTGTAGAAAAACTGATCTCTGATTGCATTTGTTCGTCCACTGCCTTTATACTTGATAACTCTTATACGCTTGTTTTCAAGATAATCAAACTGTCGGATATCTTTGGCGAAAAGCAATGCCCCCATATTTGTTATGGTATAGTTGCCATTATCCATCCGCTTAATAAAACCATAGTCATTAAAGTCGTGGATAATTCCATCTCTGGTGCTGGGTATAGGCTGTCCCATTAAAGTATAGAATACGCCGGTGTCAAGAAGTTGGGTTATTGTCCCGGTATCGACATTTTCCATGGCGGGCATAGTTTCAAAAGGACGGATTTCAAAGGAACGCCAAAGCTTGCGTTCTTTTTCCGGGTATTCCTTTAGCTTTTTTCGGTATGAGCCGACGCGGATGAATTCGGTTCCCTTAAAGGCTGTGGGCTGACTTTTGGATGCGGGTATTTCAAGTACAACAACAGTGCCTTCTTCAGTGGTTACTTCAATGAATCTGAAATCAATCCTAGGGGTGAGAAGTTTGATAAGCCAGTTCTCAAGTTCCTCATTGCCAACCTTTTTCTCCCGAGGTTTGAACTGCGTTCCTACAATGTCATGCGAACTGTCATTAACTCCGTATACCAGGTAGGCAGTCTCGTGCTCATGTAGTGCAGCCGAGTTAGACAGTGCAGAAAGATATTCTCCAATTGCGTCGGGTTCATCGTTGTTTTCCTTAAACTCCAACCATTCTGTTTCGGTAGGGAGTTTACGTAATTCGTTAATCAGACTGATATAGTATTCTTTGTCAGTTTTTGTCATCAGCAATTACCTCATTATATGGCTTTTCTGACAAAGATTTTATCATTTTGGAGAAATACTTTCAAATATCTTTTATTGACAGACGACGGTGCTTTTATGTATCTCTGATAGTAAATCGCTTATCTTACATTAGATAGGCGATTTTTGTTGCCAAACGACTTTTCACAACATTTTAAGGGCCTTTCACTACATATGGGTTGAAATTACTGTAGCTATAGTCGATTATGAAGTTACAAAGGGCTCATTGTATTTTGAAATGGATTTCAGTATACATGACATGGAAGTGGAGGTGGTAAGATGAGCAACAATTTCATCAATAATATCTTCGGAATCACGAGTGGGATAGCCGGCATGATTGGTGACTATAATTCTATAAAAAGCGGCAGTTATGGAAAACTTTTAAAGTCATACTATAGTGAGGCTACAAGTGGACTCTCGGGTTCAAAATCATCGGGAACAAAAACCAGCAACGTACTTGACAGGATCCTTGAGGAGAGAAGAAATCCTGCGGTATCAAAAGAGGTAAGTGCAGCCAATTCTAAGTTGTCTTCATCGGTAGGATCACTCAAGACTGCATTGGGATCTTTACAAAATGAGGCTACCTATAAGGATACAGAAAATGGCAGTAGTGCAAGAGATAAGATGACATCAGCTCTTAAAAACTATGTGTCATCTTATAATGATGCAGTGGAATCATCCAAAAAGACTACTATGTCAAATGTGTCAAGTAACATAGCGGGTGCTATGCGCGCGACAAAGGAAAACGAGGAAGCCCTAAAAGAAATCGGGATCACTATCAATAATGATGGTACGATAAATCTGAACGAAAAGAAGTTGCAGACAGCAGAGTTTGACAAAATAAAGGATATCTTTGATGGTAATAAGGCGATGAGTTATGGATCAAAGGTAGCCAGTAGATTAAATCGAGCAACTTACTATGTGTCATCTGCATCGGAAATAAAACCAACAGACAGCACATCATCGGCTGCTGTAACAACAAGTAACTCCAAGAACCTAATGGAGAGTATTACCAATATTAAGTCAGATTCACTGTATTCGAAATCTATAGATAAGGATGGAAAGGCAGTATATAATGCTGAGAGGATACTATCCGAAGCGGAGAATTTCATTAAGTATTATAATGCCACTTTGACGTCATCAAAAAACAGCTCGATTTCAGGCGTGACATCAAATCTGGCGTCAATGATGCAAAAGACCGCCAATAATTCGGGGGCACTCTCACAAATAGGGATTACCCTAGGCGGTGATGGAAAGCTTTCTATCAATAAGGACAACTTTAAGGGATCAGATATGTTGAAGGTACAGGATATATTTACCAAATATGCTGCATCCATAGAGTCCAACGCAAGACTATTAAACTATTATTCAACAACTGGAAATAATATTTCATCCGGGTATTCATCAACAGGTGCATATAACACCAGCGCTGGTGATCTGGTGTCGGCTATGTATGATAAGAGTAAGTAGTAGATTTTAAATACTGTAGCTTCCGGGGAGTGAGCGCGAATCCCCGGCAAGTTACAGTAAAAGAAATTTGTGTTATATTAGGAGGTAGCGATATGAGTATCGAAATAGGAACCAAGGTTTGGCAGACAAATAATCCATATATGTCAACAAAAAGCACAACTAAGCCTGAAAATGAAAAAACTGCCGAGGTGCCCACAAAAGACGCGAATGATAAAAGCGAACTCGGGGTGACGTATGAAAAGTCAGATGGGTATGTTACAAAGAAAGCGACCTACGATATAAATAAAAAGTCTGCATCTGACAGGGCTGCTATAGTTGAGCAGATGAAAAAAGCGTCCGAGGATCAACGACAGTCCCTTATAGACATGGTTGAAAAGATGATGAGCAACCAGGCTGGAAAGAGTAAGGTTGCAAACGGTAGTCTTATCAGCGGTGCTGTTACGGAGGAAGCAAGGCGCAAAGCTGCGGCAGAAATCTCTGAGGATGGATACTGGGGCGTGAAACAGACATCACAGCGATTGTTTGATTTCGCAAGTGCGCTTGCCGGAGATGATGTTGAAAAGATGAAGAAGATGCAGGATGCCATGAATAAGGGTATCGGGCAGGCTGCGGCAAAGCTTGGAGGTTTGCCTTCTATAGGACAACAGACACAGGATGTGGCGAACCAATTATTTAAGGAATACTATGAAAGTAAAGGTGTAGAGGTGGATAATTAAGATATGCATCTGGTAATATGCGAGGATGAAAAAGCAGTAGCGCAGGATATCAGCGACAAGCTTTCAAATAAATATCAGGATATCATTATTGACGAGTATTATTCTGGAGATGACCTGATATCAGTGTTTGAAGCAAAAAGCGGAGGCGGGAGTAATTCCATCTCCGCTTCGTCACACAAAAAGAAAGCTTTTTGGGACATAATAATTTTGGACGTCGTGATGCCAGGTATGGATGGATTTGAGGTTGCAAAATATCTACGAGATGCCGGGGATAAGTCTATTATTATTTTTCTGACCGGAAACGAGCAGCAGGTTTTTGAAGCATTCAAAGTTGAGGCACTCAGATATTTGATAAAGCCGGTTGAGGACGAGAAGCTGTTTGAGGCGATGGATGCGGCATTGGAGAAACTGCAAGCAGATACCAGAGAAAAGGATGATCATATACTTATTCGTCACAATGGTGCTCTGACAAAGATCGACAAAGCAGATATTATCTTGGCAGAGATATACAACAGGATAGTAACGATCCATACAATTCACGGAGATTATGACTATTACGGGAGAATGTCAGATTTATATGAAAAGCTTAATGGATTCTTTTTCTGTCCGCATAGATCATATATCATAAACATGAAATATGTAGAGGGTTATGATTCTCGTGAGATAAGATTAAAGGGTGGATTAACAGCAAACATTTCAAAAAAGAAGTATTCGGAATTTGTCAGGGCCTATATGAAATATATTGGGAGATAGCTATGTTTGGTGAAGACTGGATCAATGATGCAGATAAGATAGTTGGCCTTGGGCAAAATGTTCTATTTATACTATATTCCCTGTCCATGGGTTGTTTCTTTGGGAGCTTGAGCAGACCATTCCTTGACGATAAAAAGCGGGATGCAAGTTTAGCTGGGATAATATATGCTGTTTTTATGATTATTAACACATTGTTTCCGTTTGATCTTCCCAAAGGGTGTGGTTCGATTATCAGGATATGCTTTGGATTTGTGGTGCTGTACCTCATTGACAGAAGCAGACCCAAACAGAAGTTTTTCGTGTCCCTATTGTTTTATACTATAGCAACACTCTGTATGCAACTGAACGCTGAGCAGGGTATGTATTTTGATGACCTAATATTTGATGTGTTGCCGTTTAATACAACGGCAGAAAGGTCAGTGATTCTGTACTTTGTAGGACTTTCAGAAGACGCCGTATTCTATGCGTTCGCCCTAGGTATTGGTATCATAATGTCAAAAAGGTCTATATGCTTATTCGATGAAGACATATCCTGGCGGGATCTTTTGATCTTATCTTTACCGTTTATGTTGATATTTATGCAGATACTGGTTTATTCCGATTACTATGATCTGTTCGGGAAATACTCGGTATTATTGAGTGATGTAGGAGATAAGGATACACTCTCGACACTTTCATATAACAGTATCCCAAGACTTTTCAATATGTTGCTGTTTTACATTTTCATCCTTGTATTTGTATGGTGCTTCTTTGATATAAAGAGAATATCAAGGGACAACATAAATGCGGCTATTCTGGATGAGCAGACATCAGCCATGAAGGAACATGTCAAAAAGATGGATGAGATGTATGGCAAGATCCGTTCTGTAAGGCATGATATGAATCACCATAGTCAGGTGCTATCGGCCCTTTTGGGTGAAGGAAAATATGATGAGGCTCGGCAGTATTTGTCTTCAATGGAGGAATTTATGAGGGATACTCGTCCCACATTTTCTACAGGTAATCCTGTGACGGATATTATTATTTCGGAACGGGCAGAGGAGGCTTCAAAAATCGGCATTGAGTTTGATGCTGACTTTGTCTATCCGTCTGATTATGGATTTGATATTTTTGATATATCAGGGATATTGGGAAACGCCTTTTCCAATGCTTTTGCTGCGTGTAGAGATACTTCCGGGGAAAAGCATATAGCTATAAGATCGATCACAAAGGGAAATATGTATCTTATAGAGATGAAGAATTCGTATAGCGGAGAACTTGTTATTGACACGACTACAGGTCTTCCAAAGAGGAATATCCCGTCAGACAGACATGGTATAGGGCTTATGAACGTGCAAAGGATCGCGCAAAAATATGGCGGTGATGTAATGATGGAGCAGAAAGATGGTGAAGTGGTATTTAGTATAATACTCCAAAGAGCAATGTTTGAAAAATGATGACGAAATGTTTATCTATGGAGGTCATGTATTATGATGATTGGCGAAATAAGTGGAATAGGAAGCGGTATAAGCATGCCTGTAGCCGGTGGAAATGATCAGGTGAGTCGAGATATTCAAAGCCAGATAGATAGGGCGACTCAGCAGTTGAAAAAGATAGCTGAGGATGAGAATATGTCTCCGGAAGAAAAGTCAAAAAAGCGACAGGAGATACAAAAGGAGATATCTAATCTTGAAAATGAACTAAGGCAACACCAGGTGGAAATGCGCCGGGAGGCCGCATCAAGTAAAAAAAGTGAAAATAATAAAAAATATGAAGGTGAAGGGTCTGAAAAGGGAGTGTCTGCTGCTACCATGGAATCAGTCATTTCGGCGGACAATTCGATTAAGCAGGTGGATCGTATAAACGGGTTGAAGACTTCTATGAAGGGGCAAGTCGGTGTGTTGGAAACAGAAATCAAACTGGACAGGAGTAAAGGAATAGATACAGGGAAAAAGGAAGAGAATCTGCATACTTTAGAGGATAGGATAAACCATATTTCATCATATCAGTTTGGGGAAATCGCCAAGGCAGATGAAGAGATAAAGAACAATGATGAAAAAGAAGATGATCAAATAGATAAAGGTTTAAATGATCCATCAAAGATATTGGGACAAAATGTTGATGAGAAGGTGTAAGGCTTTTAGTATAATATTTAGGATAAAAGAACTGGGATAGGCTCAGTTGTAAAAACTACAGGAGCGGTTAATGTACCGCTCCTGTATCATTTTGCTTATTCTTCCATTTGTGGTAATACCATATTATAAATCCGGTGGCGACCTGGATGATTATCCATAGCAACACCAGATTGACCGGGAGCCATGATCGTATCCATGTGCCAAAGTGTACACAGCATAAAAGCGAGCAAAGCGCCACTATAATGGTAAGTTTGTCAGCTTTTTCTTTAATGTACTTATAGGATCCATATCCTACGGTATATTCTATTGCTTTTCTCATCCCTCCATGGGTTTTTGATGGCTTATTGACCGCCTTATTGACTGCCATATGGATTCACTGTCCTTTCTGTAGTTGTTGATTTCTTCATATATTGAATTTAGTTGTGATTGGATGGGCAGAATACCTTGTCCGTTTGCTACATGAGCCATCTGATTTATATTAGTGGCCATGCCCCTGAGCTGGCGTAAGAGATCGTAAAGATTTTGACTGATTGCTTTTTCTACAGCTAACTCATCTGAAGATGTAATGGTGCTTCCGGATATGGATGCGTTGACAAAGGTCTGCATGGAAAGACCGGATGCTGTCACCTTGTTTTTTAGGGTGCAATACTCGTGATCGGTCATTCTAATGGTGACAGACCGGTTTCGCTTTCTTTTTGGTATGCTTTTGTTCATTTTATATACCTTCCTTTCAAAAGATTTATGGTGCCGTATATAGGGGTTCCAAGGGGGCAAAGCCCACTGGCAAGTTTAGCGGAAGCAAAAAGCCGGAGGGCTTTTTTGGTGAAGCGGTGCGTAGTGGCTTGCCACTATGCGAAACTTCCATCCGTCGGGTAGTGATATTATGGT
This sequence comes from Lachnospiraceae bacterium, assembly GCA_024687655.1. GTDB lineage: Bacteria > Bacillota > Clostridia > Lachnospirales > Lachnospiraceae > JAILEN01. The sequence goes on from JAILEN010000156.1 coordinate 27,622, forward strand.
GCAGAGGAGCCCTCTGTCTGTTATGGATAACATTTTGTCAGTTAAAATGACGTTAGATATGATTGTGAAATTGCCTTGGGTGTTGTTTTTTAGTATCATACTTGCTCCTTACTGATGAAAGCGAAGAGAACAAATTCTAAATAAAAATCTAAACTTTAGAGTGTTATTTCGTTTTATTGTGTATTATGCTTTTTGATGTGAATTGAGAAAGGCTATGAAATAAGCCGTTTTGTGAAGAGATAGTCCTTAATAAAATAAACGGTACAAGATTAGGGACGTAGGGGCCGCTGGTTCGAATCCAGTCACGCCGACTTAGTATTTACAAGGGTTCCGGGATTTCCGGGACTCTTCTTTTTTTCCTAAAAATCAAACTATAATTCTAACAATTTAGATTAATTCCTGAAATTATTCTCCTTCTTGATTGCGATTGTTTGAAAAGCTCTTTGACGGGGATTTAATTGAAAAGAGGAACTCTAGAGGGTATAATACAGTCATAGTAATCGTTTATCAGGGAGGCGATAAATATGAATGAGCGTTTACTGTGGAGTGAAATACAGGAGAAGTATCCTGATCAGTGGGTAGGGCTTGTCGATGTGGAAAGAGATGGTGCTACAGTCATTTCTGCTATCGTAAAATATACTGATAAAACAAGGGGCGAACTTACAAGAATGCAGATAAAAGATGATAATCTGTATAGTTGTTATACTCATCCGGATCACCTGGCACCACTTGGAGTAGTGGGGTATATGGCATGCCTCTAATGAGAAGCAGGATTGGTATAAGAAGCTAAAGGAAGACAAAGATTAACCAAAGAAAAAGGATCTGTAGCGATTGACGCTACAGATCCTTTAATTATACTGTTAAATCCGCCTGATCATCTGCACCATAGGTACATTATTGTCAGGTATATGATCTATCTCTGCAAAAGAGTTGTCGTGATAAAACTTAAGCAGTTTTGGCTCGGGCCTGCATTCGACCATCATGTAGCGTCCGCCTACTGCTTCGGTGGTGGAGGCAATTATGTCGAATGCAACACTTAGCAACTCGCTTCCGGTGATAGGATTATTTGCCACGTTATAGTTTTTTGACAGTTGACCAATTAAGATCACTGTCCTCCATTTTATTTGCTAATGATTTGAGTGGGATAACCACTTTTCTAATAGGTCCTCACTCCTCGCTCTCTCGGCTTCTCCGTAAGGATGCTCTGATAAAGGTTCCTTTGGAGGCTCTGATGCCATGATTTCTGCCAGCCTTCTGAGGGCATCAGGGCTGGATATTTCGATTTTTCGTTCAAATGTACTTGTAGCCATTGTGTCCTCCTTTCTGTGGCTAATAGATCTTCTCACGCTCATTAGACACGAAAAATCTTGCCTTGCAATCATATTTTTGTCAGTTGGTTATTCTTTGTACCGCCTATAAAGCCACCTTCCGCCGGCTGTGGCATACTGGATGAGGATCCAGAGCAGAGTGAGGTTGACCGGCAGCCAGGTGCGGATCCACGTGCCAAGGTACACACAAATTATGAGTGAGCCTAACGCCACTAATCATGCTTGTTCCTTCCTGGGGAGACGGTCAACAAACCTGATATCAAACTATGGAGAGTTTATTTCGTGTTATTCTGCGTTATGGAGTAGATATTTTTAAAAGAAATTGGTAGAATAAGCGGTGTTAAAGCCATATAACACATAGTGGAAAAGGGTGCTACAATAAATGCCGAAGGTGGATTTGTCCGAAACGGGGAGGTCTATGAAAGAGAATCAAAAAAAACAAGTACTTGGTATTATTGTCCTGACGGTGATCTATTTGGCCGGGATCGCTCTGTGCGTAGCGGCACTTTTCGGAAAGGGACTGGAGAATATCGGAGAAGCCTATCTGATAAACGCCGGGGTGGATCTTTCCGGGATGATCGCCGGGTACATCCTTTATGTCTGTTTTCTGATTGACCGGGATCGCCCGGAGTAGAACCAAGGGTTTTTCCCATACCTGATCAATGTCACCTACGCCGGTCTTTTTTCGGACTTCTTCGCAGGGATCCTGACGGGGGTCCCAAAATGGCATTTCCTCTATATGCTGAATACCACTCTGTATTTCATGGTCCTGCCCATGGAATGTTATTTCTTCTACCGATATATCACCGCAACCTTCAAGACGAGGGATCGGTTCTCCCGCACTGTGGACCTCGTGATGGGGATTGGCCTGGGGCTTTCACTTTTCGCCGTGATCCTGAACATTTTTACCGGGATCTATTTCACCGTGGACACCATGGGCGGATATACCCGTGGGCCTTTGTACCTTTGCGCATATATCTATTTTATAGTCGCTGTCTTTCTCTCGGTCTGGACCTTTATCCGGAAAAGGGAAGAGCTGGATCGAAACCAGGTCCTGGCCCTGATCGTATTTCTGGGAGGCCCCATCGTGGTGGCGGTGCTGCCGAATCCGGCGGACGGTC
>JAILEN010000157.1 GCA_024687655.1 Lachnospiraceae bacterium
TATGGCAACCCTCTGCTTTTGTCCTCCCGAAAGCTGTGAGGGATATGCTTTCTCCTTCTCACTGAGTCCCACAAGTGATAAAAGCTCCCTGGCTTTTTCCCTCGCCTCCTTCTTTTTAATACCACTGATCTCCAGCGGAAAGCATACGTTGTCTATAACGTTTTTCTGCTCCAAAAGATGGAAGTTCTGAAATATCATCCCAATATTTCTTCTGGTCTGTCTGAGGCTTTTTTCATCCAGCGTCCCCAGCTCCACTCCATCTATAAGCACAGTCCCCTCAGTGGGCTTCTCCAGATAGTTTATGGATCTTACCAGGGTACTCTTTCCGGCACCGGACATACCGATGATACCGAAAATATCGCCCTTTTCTATGGAAAGATCAATATCGGAAAGTGCCGTTATGGTATGTCCCTCCACCTCGAATTTCTTTGTCAGATTTTTGATTTCGATCACGCTCATCATCCTGCTCCATACTAAAGGAGGGAGGGGAATGATCCCCTCCCCCGATCTGCCTGTGTTTTAGTCTTCGTAAAAGATCACTGCTCCGTCATAGGTGTTTTCAATATAGCTCTTTATCTCATCGGACTTTAATACAGTTACCAATGCCTTGATCTTGTCCGAATTCTCGTTGCCTTCCTCTACACCAATGATGTTCACATATGTCTTTGCCGCAACGGAGTCACTTGACTCATATGCTATGGAGTCCTTTCCTACGGAGTAGCCTGCCTCCAGGGCATAGTTGCCGTTTAAGATAACGTACTCAACCTCATTTACAACTCTTGCTACCTGTGCAGCTTCAAGCTCTACAAACTTGATGTTGTTCGGATTATCCTCAATATCATTTACCGTAGCGGTAAGTCCTGCGCCATCCTTAAGCTTGATGATGCCGTTATCCTGTAAAAGGAGAAGTGCACGTGCCTCATTTGTCGTATCATTGGGAATAGCGATGCTGTCACCGTCGGAAAGCTCACCCAGGCTCTTCTTTTTGCCGGGATAGATACCGAAGGGCTCATAGTGGATACCGCCTGCACTTACAATATGTGTACCCTGCTCTTCATTAAAGCTCTCCAGATAAGGAATGTGCTGCATATAGTTTGCATCAAACTCACCTGATTCCACTACCAGGTTGGGCTGTACATAGTCCTCAAACTCCACAACGTCCAGCTTGTATCCATATCCCTCGAGGAGCTTTGCTGCCTCTGCCAAAATCTCAGCATGGGGTACGGGTGAAGCAGCAATCTTTATGGTTTCTCCGTTTCCGGGTACTATATCAAGTGCATCTGCAGGTGCCTCACTTTCAGCTGCGGCCTCTGCCACCTTTCCGCCCTCTACTACCAGAGTCTCCTCATAGTCAGCACCATAGGTATCCAAAAGGGTCGCTTCGTATGCGGCATGGAAAAACTTCTCATCTCCGAGGCTTACGATCTCGTCATTTAACCAGTTAAGAAGTGACTCATTCCCCTTTGAAACTGCGGGAGCTATGGTATCCTGGCTTCCCAGGGAAGGGATACCTACCACGAAGCCGGGGTTTTCAAGTGCATAGGCTATAACCTCTGTGTTATCATTTGCCCATGCAACTCCCGTACCGTTTTCAAAAGCTGTCTTGGCTGTTGCGTAGGTATCAAACTTCTGAAGCTTGATATCAGGATAGTTCTCCTCAAAATATGTCTCTGCAGTTGTTCCGGATATCACGATCACCTGGTCTTCAGCCGAGATCTGGCTTACATCCTCGATCACCCTGTCCTCAGGTGATACTACACCGAGAGCCACATTCATATAAGGAAGTGCGAAGTCAACCTTTTGTGCTCTTTCCTCAGTTACCGTGAAGTTTGCCAGGATGATGTCTACCTTTCCGGTCTCAAGATACTCAACTCTGTTGGCGGCTTCTGTGGAAATGTAATTGATATCCACTCCCAGATCCTTGCCCAGCCTCTCTGCCAGATACACATCGTATCCCTGGTACTCACCGTTTTCATCCACATAGCCAAAGGGGTTCTTATCAGAAAACACACCAATATTAATGCTTCCGCTGCTCTTTATCTCATCCACCGTTCTGTAAACCGCTTTGCCATCATCCACATTTTCGGCGGCTGATGCTGCGCATCCTGCAAGTGCGCCTACACCAAGTACTGTCGCTAACGCTGTTCCTACAATTCTTTTTATAATTCTATTTTTCATAACATCCTCATTTCTATTTTCAAAACTGTTGTTGCCTGGTCACTGTCAATTAAGACAAAAAAGTCCGGGATAACTCCCGGGCAAAAGACTCGATACTCTGTCGATCAACAGTGTGCATAACAAATGGGCCATACACGCCGCAGTCCTTCATCTGCCCGGGAGAATAGCATTCGACACATACACATCATACAGTTCATAGCTGAAGTTAAGGCTTTCATTTGATTTTGCCTCCTTTCATCTTTGATGATCATAATATATAACTATTTGCCTACTATGTCAATGGGTTTTAATATCTAATATAAAAGGACATTATCCATGTCCTTTTATGCAAATTTACCAAAAATGGTTTCACAGATATATATCCGATACCCGGAGGATAATGAAAATCTCTATAAAAGATCAAGTACTATTTGCATTTTTCTTTTATATTAGATAAAATTAAGATTGGTTAAAAAGCCGATTTTATCACAGGTAGAGATATGAAATTTGTCAGAACCAAAAACCTCGAACCGGGTATGATAAGCACCAAGAGCATTCAGGACAGCAGTGGTGTTTTGATGCTCGCTGCCAATCACCCCATTACGGCGGACATTATCCAGGCCATGAAGCGCAAGGGTATGGCCGGAGTTTTTATATTTGATGAATTCACTCAGTTTGAGCAGTTTGATTCCATAGTCAATGACGAGTTCCGTCAGGAGGCCGTCAATGCTCTCAGGGATTTCAATATCGACAAGGTCATCTATCTCACCAATATGATCGTTGAAAAGATCATGTCCACCAAGGAGTTGGTGGTGGATCTGCATGAGCTGTCCATCTATGACCAGGATACCTACGATCATTCCATGAATGTCTGTACTCTGGCCACCACCTGTGGCGTGGGTATGGGCCTTGACACGGATAACCTCCAGCAGCTGGCCCTGGCCGCCATGCTCCACGATGTGGGGAAGAGGAATATCCCCCTTGCGATCCTCAACAAGCAGGGCAAGCTCACACCGGCTGAGCGTGAGATCATCAATGAGCATCCCCAGATGGGTTATGACCTGCTCTACGCCAATCAGAGTATCTCATCCTATGTCCGGGCTGCCATCCTCTCACATCACGAAAATTATGACGGCACTGGATATCCCAACCACCTTGCGGGAGAGGCCATTCCTCTTTTTGCCCGGATCATCCATATAGCAGACGTATATGATGCCCTTACCAGAAAACGTTCCTACAAGGATAAGTATATGCAATCCGAGTCTCTGGAGTTCCTCATGGGTAACTGTGGCAGCATGTTCGACCCCGATATTGTAAACACCTTCCTCAAATACATTGTGGTCTATCCCGTGGGATGCGACGTGATCCTTTCAGACGGACGTATCGCACACGTTATCAAAAACCGGTCCAGTTCCGTTACGCGTCCTGTGGTCATGACCTGGGACAAGGAAAAGCTTGATCTGGCCAAGGATCCGGCATGCCGCCATATCACTGTCATCAAGGAGCTTGACTTTGATGGCAGCAGTTCCGAAGAGATGACAGAGCACGAAAAAGCAAGATAAAAAACCACCGCCCGGACGATCGTCCTGAGGCGGTGGAGTTTTTTTTATACTATTATGAATAAGATCTATACAGTTTCTCCGAAGTAACGTCTGATGCCCAGCGCTGCAGACTTTCCGGCACCCATTGCCAGGATAACCGTAGCAGCTCCGGTAACGGCATCTCCTCCGGCATATACAGCAGTCTTGGAGGTGGAACCATCCTCCTCCTTTGCGATGATGCATCCGCGCCTGTTTACATCCAGCCCGTCGGTGGTGGACGAGATCAGGGGGTTCGGTGAAGTACCCAGAGACATGATGACACAGTCACACTCTATCTCATATTCGCTTCCGGGGATCTCCACGGGTCTGCGACGTCCCGACTCATCGGGCTCACCCAGTTCCATTTTTATGATTTTGATACCCTTTACCCAGCCGCTTTCATCAGCCAGTATCTCAACGGGATTCTGCAGGAGGTCAAAGATCACTCCCTCCTCCTTGGCATGATGGACCTCCTCCACACGGGCAGGAAGTTCAGCTTCACTGCGACGATATACGATATGGACCTCAGCCCCCAGACGCAGTGCGGTACGGGCCGCATCCATGGCCACGTTTCCGCCGCCTACCACAACCACCTTTTTGCCGTGGTAGATGGGTGTATCCTGATCCTTGAAAGCCTTCATCAGATTGTTCCTGGTGAGATATTCATTGGCAGAGAATACTCCCAGGGACTGCTCACCGGGGATACCCATGAACTTGGGAAGTCCGGCACCTGAGCCTATGAACACGGCCTCAAAGCCCTCATTTTCCATGAGTTCATCGATGGTGGTAGACTTTCCGATGATGACATTGGTCTCTATCTTTACGCCGAGGCTCTCCACATTGGCAACCTCAGCTGCCACAACCTCTTCCTTGGGAAGTCGAAACTCCGGGATACCATATACCAGCACGCCGCCTGTCTTGTGAAGTGCTTCGAAAATAGTAACGTCATATCCTGCACGGGCCAGATCTCCGGCACAGGTAAGTCCTGCAGGGCCTGATCCTATCACAGCCACCTTGTGACCGTTTTTTGCAACATCAGAAGCAGGTTTTATCCCGTTTTTACGTGCCCAGTCAGCCACGAAGCGCTCCAGTTTTCCTATAGCCACTGCCTCACCCTTGATGCCGCGAACACAAACTCCCTCGCACTGGCTCTCCTGAGGACATACACGTCCGCATACTGCAGGAAGCGCACTTGACTCACTGATGATCTCGTAAGCCCTTTTGAAATCTCTGTTTTTAACCTGCTCTATAAATGCAGGGATATTTATGGAAACGGGGCAGCCTCCCACACACTTGGGGTTCTTGCAGTTCAGGCAACGCTGCGCCTCTTCAACTGCCTCTTCCTCTGTATAGCCCAGGCACACCTCGTCAAAATTGGTTGCTCTGACCTTGGCGTCCTGCTCGGCTATAGGCACTCTAACATTTACATCACCCATTATTTGTCACCTCCACAATTTCCGCAACCGCCATGGTGGGTATCACCCTCCTCATAGGCCAGCTTTTTTCTGCCCTCTTCTGTGGCATACTGCTTCATACGCGCCATGGCCAGATCAAAGTCTACCTTGTGGCCGTCAAACTCGGGACCGTCAACGCATGCAAACTTTACCTCACCGTCCACAATAAGTCGGCAGGCACCGCACATTCCGGTTCCGTCCACCATAATGGGGTTCATGGAAACTATGGTATGAAGTCCAAGCTTTTCTGTCAGCTTGCATACGAATTTCATCATGATCATGGGGCCGATGGCAACACAGTGATCAAAATGCCTGCCCTCGTCATAAAGAGCCTGGAGCTGATCCGTACCCATACCGTGGAAGCCGTATGTACCGTCATCCGTGGTGACAAATACATCTTTGGCTACAGCCTTCATCTCATCAATGTAAAAAAGCAGATCCTTTGTACGGCTGCCCATGATGACCGTGGCCTCAACGCCATGCTCATGGAGCCATTTTACCTGGGGATAGACGGGAGCCGTTCCCAGTCCTCCTGCGATAAATACTATCTCCTGCTTTTTGGTCTCCTCCAGATTCTCTTCGAGGCAAAGCTCCGAAGGCAGGCCCAGAGGACCCACAAAATCCGAAAGTGCATCTCCCTCGTTGAGTTCATTCATGCGCATGGTGGATGCACCTATGGTCTGAACTACGATGGTAATGGTTCCCTTATCTCGGTCATAATCACAGATGGTAAGCGGGATGCGCTCTCCCTCGTCATCGATGCGGACGATGACAAACTGTCCGGGAAGACAGCTTGAAGCACAGCGGGGTGCCTCCACATCCATCAAAAAGATGTTGGCTGCAAGCTCTTCCTTTCTGGTGATCTTGTACATTTTATACTTTCCTCCTTAGTTAAAATATACTAACTCATCCTCAGGCTTTTCTGCCGGAGTCATCTCTATGGGGTATAATACAGGACCCTTGCCCTTGTATTCCCTGGCGAATTCATATTTTATCCTACCGGTAAAATCGACCCATGACTTATGCTCGATCTTATCTGCATCAGGGGTCTTGCACTTCATGCCCAAAAACTGAATGTCCTCCACACAGCAGGTCATGGCAAATCGTCCAGGCACTATGGTTCCGGTCTTTAACCTGCCGCTTCCCTCCTTGGGATTGTAGATAAGCGCACGGAATGAAACCGTCTTACCGTCGTATCTCTTGGGGTTGTCCATGCAGTCCATGAACCAGACAGCATAGTCCATATCATCAATATCCAGATGATCCGAGTTAATATCGTAGGGCAGCTCCTCCGGTCTGTCATCAATGGTGCCATCCTTCAACTCGTACACTATCTGTGCAGGACGGTTAATGGACTTCACATTTGCCCTGAACTTTCTCTTGTTGGTATCATCCGAACAACGGTTGAAAATGATCACATCCGCCTTGAACATCTGCTCGTTCATCATGGTGCGCATGTTGAGCATATAGTTCTCAAAGGTGGTGGCATCCACGGAGCAGAGCGCCTGTACTATGGTCCACTCCTTCGGTCCGTCTATCTCGTAAAAAGGACCCACCTCCCAGGTGCCGTTGTATTCGATAAATACTGCCTCCGGCTTGTATTTTTCATCCAAAGCCAAAAGCCTCTCAGCCGTCAGGTCCTCTTCCTCCTCAATAAACTCAAGGTGACCACCCAGCTCATTTATTTTTTCTTCTTCGTATTCCTCGTCCCCGTCCTCACAGACTATCAAAAGAAAACTTTTAAGCTCATTTGCAAAGCCGTTTTTAAAAAGAGTTTCCTTAATAAGTGTGGTCTTGCCTGCGTCCATGAAGCCGAAGAACATATATACAGGAATTTCTTCTCGCATTTTTTATCCCTTTGTATCCTTATTCCAATCCAAATAAATGCTCAATATCATGTTCCTTAAGGTCGGTTCCGATGACCACGAGGCGGCCTGTATAGTCGGGCTCTCCCGTACGGAGCTCATAGTCGCCCTCTACAAAGTCGAAGTATATCCATGTGCCATCGGAGGCAGGAACCATGCCCTTTGAACGGAGGATGAAACCATAGTCATCCGAGTCCGCAAATGCGGCAAGAGCCTTTTCGATATCGGACTTTTCAAAGATGTGGGGTGTCTCACGTCCCCATGTATCAAATATATCATCTGCGTGATGATGGTGGTGGTGATGTCCCTCATGATCGTGATGATGATGCCCGTGCTCTTCATGGTCATGGTCGTGATGATGGTGCTCATGCTCATCATGGTCGTGATCGTGGTGATGGTGCTCGTGCTCTTCATGGTCATGATCATGGTGATGATGCTCATGCTCTTCGTGGTCATGGTCATGGTCGTGATCATGATGATGGTGCTCATGTTCATCATGGTCGTGGTCGTGATGATGATGCTCAGCATCGTGAGCCTTCTGATCCTCCTCGTGATGCATCATGGCAATGGTCTTCATCTCCAGATTGTCATGTCCCTCCATGGCAGACAGGATCTTTTCTCCAGTCAGCTCATTCCAATCGGTGGTAATGACTGCTGCCTTGGGATTCTTTTCCTGGATCAGCTTTGTACAAAACTCAAGCTGCTCCGGAGTAGCCTCCTGGCTGCGGCTCAATACAACAGTGGTGGCATGCTCGATCTGGTTATTGAAAAACTCGCCAAAGGCCTTCATCTGCTTGCTGGCCTTTTTGGCATTGACAACCGTAACCAGTGCATTGAGCTTGACATCAGCTTCCTTTTCCATATCGATGACCGAGGCCATAACGTCGGAGAGCTTGCCCACACCCGAGGGCTCGATCAGTATACGCTGGGGTGAAAATCTCTCCATAACCTCATGGAGGTTCTTGGAAAAATCACCTACCAGGGTACAGCAGATGCAGCCTGAATTCATCTCGGTGATCTCAATGCCGGCATCCTTCAAAAAGCCGCCGTCTATACCCACCTCGCCGAACTCGTTTTCAATGAGCACCAGCTTCTCGCCCTTATATGCCTCGTCAATAAGCTTCTTTATAAGAGTGGTCTTGCCCGCTCCCAAAAAACCTGAAAAAATATCTATCTTTGTCATAATATATCGCCTCCAAAAAAGATCCAAAAATGTGCCGGTTAAAAACACTCCGTACAGTATAATAAAAAAAAATTGATTTTTCAATATATACTTGAACTAACACGTCAAATATGATAATATTTTCAAGGCTTTACTTTAACGGTTTAAAGTTTTAAATCTCTAAAGTCAATAAAAAACGTAAGGAGAAAACCATGTTTATCAAAATTGTATTACTTGTAGCATTTTTCGCAGTTATGATCGCCGTAGGACTCTACAGCCGCCGGCATTCCACCAACGTCAATGATTTCGTTTTAGGTGGCAGAAAGGTAGGCCCCTGGCTTACGGCCTTTGCCTTCGGTACGTCATACTTTTCGGCCGTTGTATTCGTAGGCTATGCCGGACAGTTCGGATACAAATACGGTCTGTCCTCCACCTGGATAGGTATAGGAAACGCCTTTATCGGATCTCTTCTGGCCTGGGTCATTTTGGGACGTCGTACCCGTATCATGACAAAGTTTTTGGATGCAAAGACCATGCCTGACTTCTTCGGAAAGAGATATCACAGCCAGCCCCTTCGTATAGTGGCAGCCATTATCTCCTTCGTATTTTTGATCCCCTATACCTCATCGGTATACAATGGTCTGTCCAGACTGTTTGAGATGGCTTTCAACATCCCCTATTCAGTCTGTGTTATCGTAATGGCGGGACTGACCTGTGTCTACGTCATCCTTGGCGGATACATGGCCACAGCCATCAACGACTTCATCCAGGGTATCATCATGCTCTTCGGTATCACCGCCGTTATCGTAGCCATTTTACAGGGCCAGGGAGGCTTTTATGAAGCAGTCAGGAATCTGGCGGAGATCCCCTCTGATATACCCGTCACTCAGGGACAGGTGGGTGCCTTTACATCCTTCTTCGGTCCCGACATCATAAATCTTACGGGAGTCGTGATCCTGACTTCCCTGGGAACCTGGGGACTGCCTCAGATGGTCCAGAAGTTCTACGCCATCCGTGATGAAAAGGCAGTACAGACCGGCACCATCATCTCCACCTTCTTTGCCATAGTCATAGCAGGTGGTTGCTACTTCCTGGGTGGTTTTGCCAGACTTTTTGACAGCGAGTCACTCCATCTGGAGGACGGCAAGATCGCATACGACGGTATCATCCCCAACATGCTTGCCACCTTACCGGACCTCCTTATCGGAATAGTGATCATGCTGGTGCTTTCCGCATCCATGTCCACACTGGCATCACTGGTGCTGACCTCCAGCTCCACTCTTACACTGGATCTGATCAAGGATAATATCATAAAGGATATGGACGAGAAAAAACAGGTGGTGGTAATGAGGATCTTCCTGGTATTCTTCATTGTGGTATCTGTAGTTGTGGCACTGAATCCTCCCACCTTCATCGCACAGCTCATGGGAATCTCATGGGGCGCTCTTGCCGGAGCATTTTTGGCACCCTTCCTCTACGGTCTGTACTGGAAGCGGGTGACACGTCCCGCAGTATGGGGATCCTTCATCGCAGGTGTGGGTATCACGGTATTAAACCTCTTCCCTGCCACCAAATTCATCCAGAGCCCCATCAATGCCGGTGCTGCTGCCATGATCGCAGGACTCGTCGTGGTCCCCATTATCAGTATCGTGACAAAGCCCATGGAAGATGGGGAGATCAAGTTCGTATTTGACTGCTATGAGGAGAAGCACCTCGTGGAAGAGAAGTACGCACTGCCCTCGGAAGAAGATCAGTAACCAGTCAGATTTTGAACATAAAATCCGACTGAATATCACTCCGCGGCCGGCTGCACGATCTCCTCGTTTCGCTTGTAGGTGCCGCTTACGGGGTCGTCAGTGATGACTGCGGTACCCACACTTTCCACGATGAGCTGGACACGGTCCACCGAATCTAATGAACAAAGTGAATTTACTATGGCGTAAATGGATACGTCACGTGACTCTCCCTCCGGAAGGTTTAAAAACATGGAGTCAAGAGTGACGTAGCAGGTGCCGTCGTTGGTCACCACGGAAAGTACATTGGTACCCTCGGGGATGGCCGACATGAGTCCCTCTTTCCCGGGAGACTCTGCCAGATACTGCATCACCACCTGCTCCAGCGGCTGTGAAATACTGTAGTGAACAGTACGGGTCACCTCGGAGATGGAATTCCCGTCCTCAGTGGCGTAATAAAGAGTAAGCGTGGTCTTCTCAGACTGGCTCTGAGCCTGTCCGTAGTCATAGATGTAACTGTCCGAGGTCTGGGGCCCGATGGGTATACCTGATGCGTCCGTAACCGGATCGGCACCCACATAAAACGACACCTCATCTATCCCGTCGATCTGCACCATGGTCTGTACCACGGATGCCCGAAGCAACGCCTCGGCTGTAGGGGTCAGATCCCTGTATGCCAGGGAAAAATATATGGTCAGTCTGCCCTCTTCGATGGTGTAATCCTCTATGGAAAGGTCCCCCACTATGGGAGCATAATAATCCTTGTCCTCAACGATGACGGACAGCTTGTCCAAAAGGGTCCTTGCCATGAAGTCCGCATCACCACTTTGGATATCCTCTGATACGGGATAGAGGCCGGTCCCGTTCTCGTTGATATAGTATACCATGATGCCGCTTTCTTCAGCCTTTTTGCATCCCGGCAAAAGAAGGATGGCAGACAGCATAAGCGCCGACAGTATCAGTTTTGCTCTGTTAACGGTCATAGGCCACCTCCTTGTCATCGATATAGTTGAGAGGTATCCTGACATCAAAGGTAGTCCCCTCTCCAAGGGTGGAGGCAACCTTAATCTCTCCGTGATGCATGCGGATGGCCCCCATGGTTATGGCCAGTCCCAGACCGTTACCGCTTATCTCTCTGGAATGGGATTTGTCGGCACGATAGAATCTCTCAAATATGTGATCCAGGGAATCCTCGGGAATACCCATACCACTGTCCTCGACACGTATGTAGCAATATCTGTGGTCAGAGTTGATGGATACATGGACCCAGCCCCCCTCTTCGTTGTACTTTATGCCGTTTTCTATAAGATTGGAGATAGCCAGGGAAAACTTGACCTCATCCAGCTCCACGATGACGGGCCTGAAGGACTCCAGCACCAGATCCACTTTCTGGCTCTCCGCAATAGGGGAAAGCCTCTTCATGATAAGCTCAATAAGCTCGTTCATATTGATCTGAGTGATGTTGAGACCGCTGTCCTTTTTATCCATACGCACCAGGGACAAGAGGTCATTGATGATATCCGTCTCCCGCTCGATCTCTCCCGCGATATCAGTCATAAACTCCCGGTACATCTCAACCGGCGCATCATCTCCCATGGACAAAATGCTGTCCGACAGCACCTTCATGGATGTCAGGGGCGTCTTTAACTCATGGGACACGTTGGACACAAACTCTTGTCTGGAGTCGGAAAGCTCCTTCATCTGCTGGTTGTAGTGATTAAAGACTCTGGAGATCTCCATGGTCTCCGTAACATCCGGAACATTTAAGACTCCGGGGCCTATGCCCTTTGACATATCCTCTATGCCAAACTTCACCCTCCTGACCGGCATGATGAACCGCCTGGATAAAAACATGGCAAAATAAAACACCACAGCCATAATGGCCATTAACGTGATTAGAACTGTATTCTGATAATAGGTCAGGGTACGCTCCATGAGCTCGGCAGACTTGGTGATGAGCATCACTCCCATGATCTCACCCGTAATGGTATCCACAATGGGAAGCGTCACGGTAAGGCTGTGGTTGTTCACATCGTAAAATGATTCGGTACTCCCCGAAAGTGCCTTGACGGCATTCTCCCAGACCATGGTACGACCCTCGTACATCTCATAGGTGTCGTAAACTATTTTAAGTCCCGTATCCATTACCATAACCCTGCCGCTGTAAACATTTCCTATGGCAGACAAAGAACGTCTCACATCATCACGATGGAGATCCGTCAGATATCCTTTTGATATTATCTCATCATTTAAAAGCTGAGCCTGGGTAGAAATACCCGAAACGTCCTGGGCGATACCCCTGTCTCTGATAGAAGACAAAAAGATGGTGCTAAGGGCTGCACCGGGCAAAACCCCGATGAACATAAGCGCCATGAAAATGCGAAAACGGAGAGTCTTAAGTTTTGCGCGTAATGTCCCCTTGGTCTTATTCATGATAATAATAGCCTGCGCCCCAACGCGTCCTAATGTACTTGGGCTCACTGGGATTGGGCTCTATCTTTTCTCTCAAACGTCTGATATGTACATCCACTGTCCTGGCATCACCAGGGTAATCCGATCCCCAGATCGTAGACAAAAGCTCGTCCCTGCCGTAGATCTTGCCGGGATTCCTGACAAAAAGGAGCATCAGATCGTATTCCTTACTGGTAAGATCGATATCCCTGCCGCTGATGAAAAGCCTGCGGCTGTCGGTATCGAGTGTGACATCTCCGCTGACTATGGTGGTGGTCTTGGCACTCTCCGTGCGCTCCGGTGATGTGCGTCTCATGATCGCCTTGATCCTGGCCTTGACCTCGAGGATATTGAAGGGCTTGGTGATATAACCATCTGCGCCGTAGTCCAGTCCCCGGATCTTATCCATATCGTCGCCCTTGGCGGTAAGCATCACAATGGGAATATCGGAAAACTCTCTGACCTGCTGGCATACCTCAAAGCCCGACAGCTTCGGGAGCATAACGTCTAAAAGGATGATATCATAGTTCTCCTCGGTGGCCTTTTTCAGAGCCTCCTCGCCGTCATAGGCGCAGTCCACCTCCATACCGTCCTGCTCAAGGGAAAACCTGATACCCTTGACTATCAGTTTTTCATCATCTACAACTAAAACTCTCTTTGCCATATCAAACCGTTATCTTATCCTTAATCTTTTCATAGGTACCGTCTCCGATACCGCTGACATTTTTGATATCCTCTATCTTTATAAAGCTGCCGTTCTTATCACGATAGGAAATAATGGCGTCCGCCCTGGTAGCACCTATCCCATTAAGTGTCAGAAGCTCATCCCTGTCTGCTGTATTGATGTCCACCAGGCCGCTTTTGTCCTCAGTCTCGGCGCCCTCCACCAAAACTCTCCCATCGGTGTCATTGTAAACATATACCTTTACTATGACCTCCTGTGGTGATGGCTCTGTCCCATCCTCCATGGGGATACTGTCGTCCTGTGGTGATGGCTCTGTCCCATCCTCCATGGGGATACTGTCGTCCTGTGGTGTGGCCGCGGCATCAGCATCCGGCTCTTTGCTCTCAAAATATGACTTTTGACCGCAACCGAAAAAAACTGCTGAAGTCAAAAGGCACAACACGGATATGATCAATATTCTCTTTTTCATAAATGGACCTCCCATAATACCTGATCAAAAGGCTTCGCTATGCGACGCCTTGTATGAGCTGTCGGAGATCCAGTGTTTGATCAT
>JAILEN010000168.1 GCA_024687655.1 Lachnospiraceae bacterium
GCTTTCAGATGACGATCTTACATGGACCTTCAAGCTCCGTGAGGATGCTGTTTGGTCAAACGGCACACCCGTTACGGCAGCTGACTTCGTATTCGGATGGCAGAGAGCAGTTGATCCTGCAGTAGCATCTGAGTACAGCTATATGCTTTCAGACATCGGTCAGGTTAAAAATGCAGCAGCTATCATCGCTGGCGATAAGGACAAGTCCGAGCTTGGCGTTACTGCTGTGGATGACCACACACTTCAGGTAGAGCTTGAGGCTCCCGTATCTTACTTCCTGAGCCTTATGTACTTCCCTACCTTCTATCCCGTAAATGAGGAGTTCTTCAACAGCTGCGGAGATTCCTATGCTACATCTCCCGACACACTCCTTTCCAACGGCGCATTTATCGTAGACGATTACGAGCCTGCAGCAACAGCTTTCCACCTTACAAAGAATGCTGATTACTATGACTCAAGCATCGTTTCACTTGCAGGTCTTAACTATCAGGTTATTCAGGATTCACAGCAGGCTCTTATGTCCTATCAGAGCGGCGATCTGGATATGACACTTGTAAACGGTGAGCAGGTTGACCAGGTTAAGGATGATCCCGCATTCCGTGCTATCGGTGCAGGTTATCTGTGGTATGTATCTCCCAACATGAGTGCAGTACCCGAGCTTGCAAACCAGAACATCCGTTATGCACTGACATTTGCCATCGATCGTGACGCTATCGCTGAGAACGTACTTAAGGACGGTTCCGCTCCTACATACACAGCAGTTCCTCCTCAGTTCGCAGCAGGTCCCGACGGATCCGATTTCTCTGAGGATCAGACAAAGTTCGCTGATGTCTGCTCATTTGATTCCGCAAAGGCAGCTGACTACTGGCAGAAGGGTCTTTCAGAGCTTGGCGTTTCCGAGATCTCTGTAGAGATGGTAGTTGACGCTGATGATGCTCCCCAGAAGGTGGCTCAGGTTCTTAAGGAGCAGTGGGAGAACACACTTCCCGGCTTCACTGTAGACCTCAGGGTTGAGCCTAAAAAGCAGCGTGTACAGGATATGCAGGATGGTAACTTCCAGCTTGGTCTCACACGTTGGGGACCTGACTATGCTGATCCCATGACATACCTTGGTATGTGGATCACCGACAACGCCAACAACTACGGTCTGTGGTCAAACTCCGAGTATGACAAGATCATCGAGGAGTGCACAACAGGCGAGATCGCTACTGATGCCCAGAAGCGTTGGGCTAAGCTTTTCGATGCTGAGCAGATCGTAATGGACGAGGCAGTTATCTTCCCTCTTTACACACAGTGCAATGCTGAGATGATCTCCACAAGCGTATCAGGCGTGGAGTTCCATCCCGTAGCACTTAACCGTGTATACAAGAGAGCTACGAAACAGTAAAGATCCTTCGCTACGCTCAGGATGACCGTGTCATTCTGAGGAGCGACAGCGACGAAGAATCTTATTTGAAGAATTAGCAGCATAGGAGCTGCATTAGGATTGCGGGGTGTCACAGCCTCGCAATCTTCTGTGCGTTTGTGACAGAGTTGTCGCAAACTAAAAAAATGAAAGGAAAACAAAACATTGCGCAGATATGTTTTAAAAAGGGTACTTACGGCGGTCTTTACCCTTCTGGCCATCCTGCTTGTGCTTTTCATCCTCATGCAGTTGATGCCGGGCTCGCCCTTCAATGACGAGAAGCTTAACGCCGACCAGCGTGCACTGCTGTACGCAAAATACGGACTGGATCAGCCCGTTCCCGTACAGTTTTTAAGATACGTTGGTAACATGCTGAGAGGGGATTTCGGAGTCAGCTACAAGATCTCCAAAAACACCCCCATTTCACAGCTCATTGCCAGCAGACTTCCGATCTCCATTAGGATCGGTCTTTTTGCGGTTACCATAGGAGCA
This sequence comes from Lachnospiraceae bacterium, assembly GCA_024687655.1. GTDB lineage: Bacteria > Bacillota > Clostridia > Lachnospirales > Lachnospiraceae > JAILEN01. The sequence continues at coordinate 1,898 of JAILEN010000168.1, forward strand.
CTTATTGGATTGGTGCTGGGCCTTGTGGCAGCACTTTTCCATGACACCTTCATAGACACCATAGCCACCATAATCTCGGTTATCGGTGTGTCGGTGCCGTCCTACGTTTTCGCTCTGGCGCTGTCATTTGAGTTCGGCTTCAAGCTGTCCTGGTTCCCCATGCTTTTCAATTCACAGCATGAGCTGGCGTCCAGTGTGCTGCCCAGTGTGTCACTTTCCATGTTTACCATGGCGTCCATCGCCCGATTCACCCGAAGCGAGATGATGGAGGTTTTGGGATCCGAGTACATGCTCCTTGCAGAGAGTAAGGGTATCTCCGGTGGCGCGCTTATTTTCAGACACGCACTCCGCAATGCGCTGATCCCCATCATCACCGTTCTGGCTCCCCTCATCGTGGATCTGATGACGGGCTCACTGGTGGTAGAAAAGATCTTCGCCATCCCCGGAGTGGGTTCACTTTTGGTAAATGCTATCCAGAGTAATGACTATAACGTGGTCATTTCCTTAAGCTTTATATATTCGGCTATGTACATAGCCATCATGCTGGTGGTGGATATACTCTACGGTATCATCGACCCCAGGATCAGACTGGCAAAGGAGGGCGACTGATATGGCAGATTTCGTAGAGATAAACAGCACGCCTGAAGACAATTTTACCGAGGCTGATTTCAAATTAAAAAATAATGTCGAAGATATAATGATCGACACCAACTTTGCTTCCCAGAGCTTCTGGAAGGAGGTAGGTGCCCAGTTCATCAAAAAGAAAAGTGCGGTGTTCGGACTCATCGCCATCATCATCATTACGGTCTTGGCCATCATCGGACCCGGGATGAATGAGTATTCCTACTCCGATCAGGACCTTTTGAAAAAGAACTTTGCTCCCAGGATACCGGGTATCGAGAGCGTGGGCATCTTTGACGGAACGGAAAAGATCAGCACCACCACCGGCACCAAGGAGATCAACTACTACGAAGAGCAGAAGCAGCCGGATGTATATTTCTGGTTCGGCAGCGATAATTTCGGCCGTGATATCTGGACCCGTACCTGGTCCGGTGCCAGGGTTTCCCTGATCATCGCCGTGGCAGCTGCCATCATCGACATGCTCATCGGCATGAGCTACGGACTGATTTCCGGATATTTCGGCGGCAGGGTGGATATGGTGATGCAGAGGATACTTGAGGTATCAAACGGTATCCCCAGACTGGTCATCGTTACACTTTTGCTCCTGGTACTTAACCCCGGCATCATCACCATCGTTTTCGCACTGATGTTGACGGAGTGGATAGGTATGAGCCGTATCGCCCGTGCCGAGATGCTGAAATTAAAAGAGCAGGAATTTGTGCTGGCCTCACGCACACTGGGTGCCAGACCGCTTTTCATCATCTTTAAAGAGGTGCTTCCGAACATCATCGGACCCATCATTACTCAGGTTATGTTCTCCATTCCTACGGCTATTTTCACCGAGGCATTTTTGTCCTTCGTAGGTCTGGGTATTCCCGTACCTCAGTGCAGCCTGGGTTCACTGATCTCAGAGGGATTTAACAGCTTTACCACCCATCCCTACCAGATAGTACCTCCCATCATCGTGATGGCACTTCTGATGCTTTCCTTCAACCTGGTGGCTGACGGAATGAGAGAAGCTTTGGATCCCAAGTTTAAGGAGATGTAAAATGGCTGAAAAGATATTGGAAATAAATAATCTGGATATCACCTTCAAGACCACCGCGGGAGAGGTACATGCCATCCGCGGGATCAACGTGGATCTGGAAAAGGGCGAGACCGTTGCCATAGTGGGTGAGTCGGGCTCCGGAAAATCGGTTACCATGAAGGCGGCCATGGGTATCCTGGCCAGCAATGCCACGGTAAATTCCGGCTCCATCATCTTCCGCTATCACCATCAGGACGGAAGCCCTACAGAGGTGGATATCCTTCAAAAGGATAAAAAGTGGATCAGAAAGCACATCAACGGTAAGCGGATCTCCATGGTTTTCCAGGATCCCATGACCAGTCTTGATCCCACCATGAATATAGGAAAGCAGATCATGGAGGGCATGATCTGGCACTATAACACCCCCAAGGAGGAGGCTTTTAAAAAGGCAGTGAACCTCCTCAAGGAGGTGGGTATCGAGGATGCGGAAAAGAGGATGAAGCAGTATCCCCACCAGCTGTCCGGTGGTATGAGACAGCGTGTGGTAATTGCTATCGCTTTGGCCTGCGATCCCGATCTTTTGATCTGCGACGAGCCTACCACGGCGCTGGACGTTACCATCCAGGCCAAGATCCTGGAGCTCATCAAGAGGATACAAAAGGAGAGAGGCATCTCCGTTATCTATATCACCCATGATCTGGGCGTGGTAGCCAAGGTGGCGGATTACGTCAACGTTATGTACGCCGGCAAGATCGTGGAGGTGGGCAACATCAACGAGATCTACTACGATCCCAAGCACCCCTACACCTGGGGACTGCTTTCGGCTATGCCGGATCTGGAGACCGATGATGACAGGCTTTATACCATCCCCGGTTCGCCCCCCAACCTTTTGCATGAAAAGGAGGGAGACGCTTTTGCTCCCAGAAACCGCTATGCCCTTGAGATTGATGACAAGGCTGAGCCTCCCATGTTCAAGGTGAGTGATACCCATTTTGCAGCCACATGGCTTTTAGATCCCAGAGCTCCCAAGTGCGAGATGCCGGGGGAGCTTCAGGAGAGGATCGAGCGAATGAAGAAGGAGGCAAATATCGATGGCAGTAAATTATAATGCAGATCCGATCCTGAAGGTGAAGGATCTAAAACAGCATTTTAAGATAAACGAATCCTATACCGTAAAGGCCGTGGACGGAGTCAGCTTTGAAATCTATCCCGGCGAGACCTACGGTCTGGTGGGTGAGTCCGGTTCCGGCAAGTCCACCATCGGCAGATCCGTTATCAGATTATATGATCCCACTGCGGGACAGATCGAATTTGACGGTCTCGACATTTCCGGGAAGATGAGACGCTCCACGGAAAATGAGCTGCGTACCAAGATGCAGATGATATTCCAGGATCCCATGGCTTCCCTGAATCCCAGAAAGACAGTGGGTGAGATCATCGGTGAGGGACTGGACATCCACAAAAGCGTCAGCTCCAGACAGGAGAGGGACGAGAAGGTTGGAGCCATTTTGGAAAAAGTGGGTCTGGCAAAGGAGCACCGCACCAGATATCCCCATCAGTTTTCCGGCGGACAGAGACAGCGTGTGGGTATTGCCAGGGCGCTGATCATGAATCCCAAGCTCATCATCGCGGATGAGTGTATCTCCGCTCTTGACGTGTCCATCCAGGCTCAGGTGGTGAACCTGATGAAGGACATCCAGGAGGAGACGGGCACAGCCTATCTTTTCATTGCCCACGACCTGTCCATGGTAAAGTATATTTCCGACAGGATAGGAGTGCTGCACCTGGGTCATCTTTTGGAGACAGGTACCAAGGATGAGATCTTTGACAATCCCATCCATCCCTATACAAAGAGCCTGCTTTCGGCTATCCCCGCACCCAATCCGGTGGTGGAAAAGCAGCGTGAGGCCCTGACATATGACTACAAGACCAGCGGCATCAACTACAGCGAGGGCACCTATCACAAGATAGATGGTTCCCACTATGTGAAGTGCACGGACGAAGAATTAGAAAAGTGGACTAAATAAGGATTAGAAAAAATGAACTTTTGACACTTTAATCATAATATTTTCACTTGAATTTTTAGTTGAAACATACTACAATAAACAGGCTTGCCGAAATATCGGTGAGCCTGTTTTAGCTCATGTCGATGTGGATCATGTCATTCTGAGCGCAGCGAAGAATCTTTCCCACGACGTGGCGCTTTAATTCTTGGTGTGAAGGTTTTAATATGTTTATTGGTAGAGAGAGAGAGCTCAGACAGTTGGAGGAGTTCCTGGAAAACAGCGACAAAAGGGTGTTTTGCCTCTACGGACGTCAGGGAATAGGAAAGTCCGCGCTGCTTAAGGGTTTTTTAAAGGAACACCGGGGAGTCTATTTTCCTGCATACAAGACTACGGAGGACCAGCAGCTTTTACTGCTTCAGAATGTTTTGAACATTAAAAAGGCTGACAGTCTGGAGGCGGTTTTAAACGAGGTCACCGATATCGCGGGGAATGAGAGATTTGCGTTTGTCATCGATCACTACGGTGATTTTGCCAAGACCGATGAGAGCTACGCAGCCATCCTCCACTCCTTTTTAAAGGAGCGCTGGTATGACAACAATATCAAGCTGATCCTCTGTGAGGATTCATATCTTACAGCCAACAAGCTCATGCTTTCGGCAGGTGCCATCTGGCAGGATTTCGAGCCTGAGATCATGGAGCTTAAGTGCATGGACTTTTATGATTCGGCCAGGTTCTTTGCGGATGCCACGCCGGAGGAAAAGATATTCTATTTCGGTCTGACGGGAGGTATGCCCTGCTATCTCAAGCAGGTCAGGGATGACATCGAGCATTCCGTTGAAAACGTGTTTTTGCGACATACCTCGGAGATGGGCATTTTGCCTGAAAAGCAGATCGCTTCCGAGCTTCGGGAGATGTCCTACTACAACAGGATGCTTCTGACCTTAGCTTCGGGAAAGACCCGTGTCAATCAGATAGCGGAGGATGTGAAAAAGCCCAAGGACGTGGTGGTGCCCTATCTTAAAAAGCTTATGAGCATCGGCATAGTTCAAAAGGAGAATCCCATCACCGAAAAGGACAACCGGAAAAAGACCAGATATTCCATTGTTAATGAGAGCGACATCTTTTGGTATAAATTCATAGCCCCCAATATGGACATGTACCTCTGCGGAGACAGGCAGAGGCTGCTTAGCGAAAAGATAATGCCCAATGTGGCGGATTATATGCGGCAGGTTTTCATCCATGTTTGCAAGGACTATATGATAAAACGTGCCGCGGATCCCGATTTCCCGGCCAGGCTTCATGAGGTGGGAAACTGGTGGGAAAATGACGATGAGAAGATGACCACCGCCGGCTTTGACCTGGTGGCCATAGGGGAGAACAAGGGCGCCCCGGCCATGCTTTTTGCCAGGTGCTTTTACGATGAGGATCCCATCGATATAGCCACATTGAAGTCCCTTATCGACCTCACCAGGCATCTCAAGACCAGCGACAATACATATTATGTTATTTTTTCAAAATCAGGCTTCAATGCCAGCGCTCAAACAGCTGCTTCGGCTATTAAGAATATAATACTTATCAGTATGAAGGAAGTTTGTGAGTACAAATAAAAAGGAGGAGAAAGATGACGACACAGGAACTGAAAAAAATGGCAGTCAAGGTCCGTCAGGGTATTGTAGAAAGTACCCATGCCGCAAAGTGCGGACATCCCGGCGGATCACTTTCAGCAGCAGAGGTATTCACCTATCTGTATTTTGAGGAGATGAATATCGACCCGAAGAATCCTCAGGATCCTAAGAGGGACAGATTTGTTTTATCCAAGGGACATACCGCTCCGGGACTTTACTCTGCTATGGCTAACCGCGGATATTTCCCGGTGGAGGAGCTTAAGACTCTCCGTCACACAGGATCACACCTTCAGGGACATCCCTGTGTAACACATACTCCGGGTATCGATGCATCATCCGGATCCCTGGGTCAGGGAATCTCCGTTGCTTGTGGTATGGCACTTTCAGCGAAGCTGACCAACGACGATTACCGCGTATACACCCTTTTGGGTGACGGTGAGATCGAGGAGGGCCAGGTTTGGGAGGCAGCTATGTTTGCCGGCAACAGAAAGCTGGACAACCTGGTTGTCATCGTGGACAATAACAACCTTCAGATCGACGGACCCATCACCGAGGTCAATTCCCCCTATCCCATCGTGGACAAGTTCAGGGCTTTTAATTTCCACGTGATCGAGGTGGCTGACGGTAATGATATGGACCAGATCGCAGCTGCCTTTAAGGAGGCACGTGAGACCAAGGGTGCTCCCTCAGCCATCGTTATGAAGACGGTGAAGGGTAAGGGAGTTTCATATATGGAGAACTCCGTAGGCTGGCACGGCAAGGCTCCCAACGATGAGGAGTACGAGCAGGCCATGAAGGAATTAAAGGAGGTAGAAGCAAATGTCTGATTTTAAACCGGTTGCAACCAGAGACAGCTATGGTAATGCCTTAGTTGAACTTGGCAAAAAATATGATAATGTTTTCGTTTTGGATGCAGACCTTGCGGCTGCCACCAAGACAGGTGTATTTAAAAAGGAATTTCCCGACAGGCATATTGACTGCGGTATCCAGGAGAGCAACATGGTAGGCGTGGCAGCAGGAATGGCTGCTACCGGCAAGGTACCCTTCTGCTCCACCTTTGCAATGTTTGCTGCAGGCCGTGCATATGAGCAGGTGAGAAACTCAGTATGCTATCCTCACTTCAATGTAAAGATCGGTGCTACCCATGCAGGTATCTCCGTTGGTGAGGACGGTGCTTCACATCAGTGCCTCGAGGACATCGCACTCATGCGTGAGCTTCCCGGCATGGTAGTCATCAACCCTGCCGACGACATCGAGGCAAAGGCAGCGGTTGAGGCAGCTTACAAGCATGAGGGTCCTGTATACATGCGCTTCGGCAGACTGGCAGTGCCCATTATAAATGACAATCCCGATTACAAGTTTGAGATCGGCAAGGGTGTGACACTGCGTGAGGGTTCGGATGTATCCCTTATCGCCACCGGCCTGGAGGTAGGTGAGACCCTGGCAGCAGCTGATATGCTGGCAGCTGACGGCATCAAGGCTGAGGTGATCAACATCCATACCATCAAGCCTCTTGACGAGGAGCTGGTGATGGCTACCGCCAAAAAGACAGGCAAGGTAGTGACCATCGAGGAGCACTGGGTTAACGGAGGCTTAGGATCTGCAGTAGCAGAGGTGCTTTCCGAGAAGTGCCCTACTCTCATGAAGAGGATCGGAGTATATGACACCTTTGGTGAGTCCGGCCCCGCCAAGGAGCTTTTGCATAAGTATGAGCTGGACGCTGAGGGAATCTACAAGCAGGTTAAGGCATTTTTATAAGATTCTTCGACGTTGTCGCTCCTCAGAATGACAGTGGATTTTTGTCATCCTGAGCGTAGCGAAGGATCCTTAACGAGGATTACATATGGACTATAGAAAAGAGTATGAAAAATGGGTGAACGCACCCTACATAGACGACAAGACCAAGGAAGAGCTTAGGGGCCTCACCGATGAAAAGGAGATCGAGGACCGTTTTTACCGCAATCTGGAATTCGGTACCGGAGGCCTCCGGGGTGTCATCGGTGCGGGTACCAACCGCATGAACATCTACACCGTGCGGCTGGCCACCCAGGGACTGGCAGACTATGTCAACGCCTGTGGCGGTGCAGACCGGGGTGTGGTCATAGCCTATGATTCCCGTCGTATGTCGCCGGAGTTTTCCAGGGAGGCGGCGCTGGTTTTAAATGCCAACGGCATCAGGACCTATCGTTTTGAGAGCCTGCGTCCCACACCGGAGCTGTCCTTTGCAGTCAGAGAGCTTGGCTGTATCGCAGGTATCGTAGTGACTGCCAGCCACAATCCCAGAGAGTACAACGGCTACAAGGTGTACTGGGAGGATGGTGCACAGATCACTCCGCCTCATGATAAGAATATCCTTGAGGCTGTGGCAAAGGTTACGGATATCGCTGCGGTAAAGACCATGACCAGGCAGGACGCCAGGGCAGCAGGTCTGTACAAGGACATCGGAGAAAAGGTTGACGACGCCTATATCCGTGAGGTAAAAAAGCAGTCTATACATCCGGACATCATCCGAGAGGTGGCAGATGACATTACCATTGTCTATTCACCCTTTAACGGTTCGGGCAACAAGCCGGTGCGCCGGATACTCAAGGAGCTTGGTTTTACAAAGGTTCATGTGGTCCGTGAGCAGGAGGCTCCCGATGGTGAGTTTCCCACCCTGCCCTATCCCAATCCCGAGGATCCCAAGGCATGGGAGCTGGCTGTGGAGCTGGCAAAAAAGGTGGATGCGGATATCGTTTTAGCCACCGATCCCGATGCCGACAGACTGGGTGTATACTGTAAGGATACAAGGTCCGGGGAGTATATCCCCTTCACCGGTAACATGTCCGGCATGATCATTGCGGAATACATTTTGCGCGAGCTGTACAATATGAATGTTATGCCCACACATCCGGCACTGGTGGAGACCATCGTCACCACCGACATGGCAAAGCTCATTGCCAAAAACTATGAGGTGGATGTGGTGGAGGTGCTTACCGGCTTTAAGTTCATCGGTGAGCAGATCAGACTCTTTGAAGAGAACCAGACCTATCATTATATCTTCGGACTGGAGGAGAGCTACGGCTGTCTGGCCGGTACCTATGCCCGTGACAAGGACGCCTGCGTGGCGGTGATGCTCCTTTGCGAGGCGGCTGCTTTTTACAAGCAGCAGGGCAAGACCCTTTGGGATGCCATGTGCGACATGTATGAGAAGTACGGGTATTTCCGCGAGGGACTCTATACGGCTACTCTCCCCGGCAAGGACGGAGAGGAAAAGCGCAATGCCATCATGGATGCAGCCCGCAATAATCCTCCTTCCACCCTTGCAGGAAAGAAGGTGCTGGCAGTCAGGGATTATGGTGCAGATGTCCGTAGGGATCTGACTACCGGTGAGGAGACGTCCACCGGGCTTCCCAAATCCAACGTGCTCTACTATGAGCTGGAGGATGATTTCTGGTGCTGCATCAGACCTTCCGGTACAGAGCCCAAGATCAAGTATTACTATGGGGTCAAGGGCAGGGATCTGGCTGAGGCTGACACTCTTCTCGCCACCATGCAAAATGAGGCTATAAAGATTGGTAACTAAGGAGTAAGGGGATTTGTCCCCTGTCTTATTTTTACAAAGGAGGTTGACCTATCATGATACTGGACAATTCAACAACGAAGGCACAGGAGTATTATACCTATCCGAGAAAGCTTGAAAACTACAAATGGTTCAAGCCTATTCTCACAATGCTCCTTACGGCGGTTTTCTATGTTATTTTTATAGGGGTGTTGACGGCAATAAGCATGCTTCTTGTCAGTGGCTCCGGCTCCGACCCGAAAGATTTTATTGAGGCTATGTCCGGGGGCTATGATACCATGGATGTGTATTCCGCACCGGGTGCACTCGCATCACTGGGCACCCTGGGAGTGTTTATCCCGGCACTGTTTTTGGCTATAAAGATCACAAAGGAGAGACCCATCGCCTCCATTCACAGTTCACGGGGCGGTTGGAATAATCGCTTTTTTACCAGGGCGATTTTAATAGCACTTGTGGTCAATGCCCTTCCCCAGATAATAATAGCTGCTGTAGAAGGCGGGTTTAAAAACTTTGAAATAAGGTACACTGTGGCCGGTTTCATAGTATTTCTGATCTTTCTTCCCCTGCAGTGCATGGCGGAGGAATATGCTTTCAGAGGTTTTATAGGTCAGACACTGGGAGCATGGTTTAAAAACCCCGTGGTTCCCATCATTGTTTCCACCATCTGCTTTATGGTATTACACGGATATAACGGCATCGGACAGTTCGGTATTTTTGTTTCCGGTCTTGTCTTTGCCATGGGTGCCTGGTATACAAAGGGCCTTGAGGTTGGATGCGCATCCCATATCGTAAACAATTGGTTTACATTTTTCCTCTCGGGAATAGGGGTAAGCCGCACCACTGCAGATGTGGACATACCCGGGCTGATCGTGGATATAGCGGTAAATCTGGCCTTTATCGCAGGTGTGATCATCCTTGACAAAAAGTTCCATTGGTTCAGTGAGGAATAATTTTAGATAACGTGATTTAGGACGAGATTTTTATCTTGTCCTTTTTTATTGCAGTAAAATACCCTGAATCTAACTCATCTCGACAAAAATGTTGAGGTACCTAATCAAACGATCTATTTCCTGAGGATCATGTTTTTTAAGTATCTGTACAATATCATTAGGAAGTTCTGCAAGCATATTATTCCTTTCATCTCCGAATATCAGATAATCAAAACTGCAATTAAAAATCTCGCAAAATCTTATCATTTGTTTCAGTGAGAACGATGAGGTGGAGTTCTCAACATGGCTGACATGTTTTGAAGTAACGTCGAGCATTTCAGCTAAGGTCTCCTGTGTCATTTTTTTAGAACGACGGACAGCAGCTATCCGTGTGCCTATCATGGAATATTCAATATCGGTCATAATAGATCCTCCGTTTTCAATTTTAATAAAAGTGTAGATTTCGCAAGGAGCTAGTAAAACTATCTGCTTAGTCTAAAAAATTCAAAATAAGTATATCTAAAAGGTTTAGTTTTCCCGTCAAAAGTGGTATATTAAAAGCTGTGATAAACGGGGAGAGTAAACATGAACTGGTGTGATACCCATAATATCCCGGTGTTTGACGATGTTTGCCCATTATGCGGCGGTGCCGCAAGAGAAATTTCGGCTGATATACGTCCGGTTTTTCCGGAGGAAAAATTGCTTTTGGCAATAGTCAAGGGGAAAGAACCAGATCATTACCAAAACAAATCGGTGTGGAATATCAGCAAATGGTACATCGTAGACGGGAAAAAAGAAGAGATTAGAATCGGAGAGCTTAACAAGCTGTCACTAGAGGATATAGAAGCCATCAAAAAAACCTATGATGCAAATGTTGATTCCCTTGATTATGAATGGTTTGAAACTAATATATCGTGCTTCGTAGAAGCTAATAAAGAGCACTTCGATGTTATTAATACAGAGGCGATTTCATATATCCAGTCATATAAAGATCGATATGACATTAATGACATGATGGTGTCATTTAGCGGTGGAAAGGATTCAACGGTTACATCACACCTGGTTAACACCGCATTTGGAACGAATAAAATAATTCACATTTTCGGAGACACCACCTTGGAGTTTCCGACGACGATTGAATATAAAAAGAGATTTAACAAAAACGAAGAATCAAAGGGTGTAAGGATTCTTACAGCGAAAAATCGCGAAAAAAACTTTGATGATCTTGTTAAGGTGGTAGGTCCGCCAAGCAGGGTTATATTGTACACGTCGTATATCAAACTATGAAAAAATTGATAAATTGTCGAATGATAGAAAAGAAAAAAAGACCAAAAAGATAAAAAAGATAAGTCTTTGCTGGTAGAGGATGAATTTTATAATTGGTTAAGAAAGAATGGGTTTACGGAACGAGCCATAAGTCTGTACAGAGAAATTGCACAGGAAGACATAGCGATTTTTGAGATCAAGGATGAGTCGGGGTTGAACAGATACATAAAGAAAAGGACGAAGGGGCATTCTGGAACGAAAAGAAATTTTTACCAATATTATTTTAGGTTTTTTAAAGGGCTTGATGCCTGGGGGTGACATGAATCTTGGAAACACGACAGTATCCAGCTTCATTATATAGCAGGGAAGCTTTACTAAGTCAGAAGCCATGGTGAATTGTAGCGTGTATACCTTTGGTAAGCATCCAGCCTAAGACGAAGTGATATGGTGACGGATAGTAGGTCTAAATGGACGTCCGTAAGATAAATATTACATCCACAAAATCATAATAAGATATGGTATGTCAGTCCCGCCGCTTATATGTGGCGGGATTGTTATGATTTTTTTAATTCGACCCCAATTTTAAAAAAAGACCTCCGTATGTATAAACATAAGGATCCAAAAGCAGCGGTTGTTTATGTTTTGAAACGGAGGTTTTACTATGTATAAAAGACATCTAAAAGGACTTTTCGTCGGTGCGCTGGCAGCATCGATGGTGCTGTCAAATATACCGCCCATGAGGATAGTGGCGTCGGACGTCACCGGGACGGTGAATATCACAACGGGAAGCATAGGAACGAATAATGTTACGTCTGCCGTAAAAAACGGCACCACTACCTACACTGTTGGGGCGGATGGTACCTATGAGTTTACGGGGACCAATGCCAATGTGGCCATAGTAGTTGCCAAAAACGTAAATGCCACCCTGGTCTTAAATGATCTTACCATTGACGACAGCGGACTTTCCGCCGCAACCGACAGCAGCACGGAGGAGATAATCGGAGGCAAGGCCGGATCCGTAATGGGTATCGTATTGGAAGGAGATTCCACCATTTTGGCCAATCCCGATAATACTACCTTAGAGAGCGCGTTCAAGCACAAGAAAAATGGTGAGAACACAATGTCATTTTCCGGAACGGGAACACTCACCATCTCCGGCACATCGGACGATGCCATAAAGTACAAGGGTGGTACGGTGGAGATATCCTCGGGATCCATCACCATAAATGACTGCCACGGCGATGGCATCCAGGCAGAAAACGTATATGTCAGCGGCGGAGCTTTGGACATCACCACGGTTTATGAAAATGCATCCACCGGTTATTACGGAACATCAAATTACAACAATATCACCGAATCCGGCAGTACCAAAACGGAAACCGTAACCTATGATACGGGAAGCCATACCGGAATAAAGGCGGGCACCAAGGAAAAAACTTATGTATACACCACAAGCTCCGATGAGGACTATGTGGCAGGGACCACCTACAGCGACAGTGCATCCGGCGGGCTGTATATCAGTGGCGGACAGGTGGATATAGATACTACGAATGCGGGGCTGAAGGCCAACGGGTTATCATCTTCCGGAAGCTATACCAGGACATCCTCGGGAGTATACATTATCGGATCGCCGGATGACGGACTGCACTCCAACAATGATCTTTTTATCACGGGAGGCACCATAAATATCACTGCATATTACGATGGTATTACTTCAGCAAATTATCTGACCATCACCGGCACACCTGTCATAAATATCACGGAAGCATACGAGGGAATGGAGGGCGCTGACATCGTAGTGGGTACAAGCGGTTCATCCACAGGCCCCGAGATAAGTATCGTTTCAGCAGATGACGGTATCAATGCGGCCCACAAGACATCAAGCTATGTGTATGCGGATACCGATGAGACAAGCTACACAAAGACATCGGTGACTACAAGTAATAATTCATTTACAATTTACAGCGGAAGCATAGACATAGATATCGACAGCGCCGGGACAAAGACTACTTCACTAAATGGCACAAGCATCCAGTACACTTCGTCCGGTGACGGCATAGACTGTAACGGATCCATGGATCTGGAGGGCGGCACCACCCTGGTGTATGGACAGAGCAGCGGTGACAACTCACCCCTGGATATGGACGGTACCGTTACCCTGGGAAGCGATGCAACCGTACTGGCTGCAGGCTGCAACTCCATGGGAGAGTGTGCACCATCGGCAGGAAGCGGAGTCTATCTGACTTACGGAAGCTCGGGAAATATGGGACCTTCCGGCAATGCGGCTTCCGGGGGCAATATGATGCCCGGTGGAAACAGGAGACCTTCTGAAAACGCGACCATAGCGGCTGGATCGGCATTTACTGTTACAAACGGTGATACAACCATTTACTCCGGCACTCTTAAAAATGCGGCATCCTTCGTATTTTTTGCATCACCTTCACTGACATCCGGCACAAGCTACACGGTAGGAACAGGCTCGTCTTCTTCGACGGTCACGGCCCAGACAGCCGGAAGCGGGAGCGTGAGTAACAACGAAACTTTTGTACCACAGACTGACAGCAGCTCATCCAGTGGCAACAGTTCCTCCGGCAGCAGCAGTTCATCCAGCGGCAGCAGCTCATCGGGTAGCAGTTCCTCCGGCAGCAGCAGTTCATCCAGTGGCAGCAGTTCATCGGGTAGCAGTTCCTCCGGCAGCAGTGGTTCTTCCGGCAGCAGCTCATCGAGTTCCACCACAACTACAACCACTACCACCTCATCCTCATCGGAGGAGGTATCCGTTGGAGATACCGTAAGTGAGACAGATACCAGTGGTAATGAGGTCAGCTACAAGATCACCGGAGATTCGACCGTAAGCTACAAGGTGGAAGACGTGGTGTCAAAAACATTGATCGTCCCGGCTACCGTCAGCATCGGCGGCCAGACATACAAGGTCACCAGGATCCAGGCGGGCGCCCTGAAGGGCAATGAGGACATTAAAAAGGTTGTTATAGGAAGCAATATAAAGGTGATCGGTGCAAAGGCATTCGCCAACTGTAATAACTTGAAGACCATAACCGTAAACGGAAGCACCCTGAAAAAAGTCGGGAAAAAAGCATTTAAAGGTATTTCAAATAATGCTACAATTAAGGTCAGCGGAACAACGTCACAGGTGAAGGCGGCAAAGAAGCTGATAAAGGCTTCAGGAACCGCTAAAACGGTTAAGATAAAAAAGGCATGATAAATGGTTTCGGACAGGATCAGGGATAATGAAAAAGCCATAGCGGCAGCAGCTGACACTGCTAAAAAGGAGCAGTTCCTTGCACAGGAAAAGGCGCATATACTGCGCCTTGCTGCCGTCATCCTAAAACGCAGGATCACAGACAGTGATGACGAGTGGTCCATAAGTCTGATCGCGGTGTCCGACGCTATTGACAACTACAATGAAAGCAGAGGCGATTTTTGGGGCTATGCAGCCGTGGTGGTCAGGAACAGACTATATGACTATCTGCGAAAGGAAAAGCGCATTGGTGAGCATGAGATGACCGTTTCCCCGGAGGCATTTTCGGGAGATGGAGGAGCTGATGACGAGACGGATGCAGCCAGGCTTTCGGTGTCGAAGATGTCCTCCGAACACAGGGTGGAATCGGATCTGAAGGAGGAGCTTCGCGCACTAAAGGAAGAGCTTTTGGAATACGATATTACCTTCCGTGATCTGGCAGAGTCCTCTCCGAAGTCACAGAAAACAAAAAAGGAATGCGCCCTGGCGTTAGCGGCCATGTTTTTACCGCCGCCACTTTACGACCTTTTGGTAAAAAAGAAAAAGCTACCCATGAAGGAGATAGAGCTTCGCACTCAGGTGAAGAGAAAGCTTTTGGACAGACACAGGAAGCATCTGGTGGCGGCGACTCTGGTATGTGCGGAGGATTATCCCATATTAAGAGAGTATTTTCCCTATGAGATAGGTTGAACAACTTCCCGCTGCTCTGCGGCGGACCTGAACAGATGAGGTAACAAAATTGGCATACACTAAAAATGCGGTAATGGAAATATATGAAGACGGTACCGCGGCGGTGATCGACACCACGGGATGTGTTCGCATCGTGCCGGACCTGTCCTATGAAGAGGGGCAGACGGTGTGGCTGGATGTGGAGGCGCTGGATATTGCCGAGGCTGCTTTTTCCGAAGAGGCTACCGAAAGGGCGTTGGCAGGTGACTTTGATGATCCGGATGAGTCGGCTATGAAGAGATTAAAAAAAGGTCTGGCAAAGCGGGCGTTCCCCATAGCGGCTTCATTTGCCCTGGCGCTGATCTTTGGTGTGGGAGGCAGTGTGTATGCCAATGGTGAGGTTGCCCAGACCATGGAAATGGATGACGTGACCTATGAACTCAACTATTTTAACCGGGTTATCGGAGTCAGGATGGAAGACGCCGATGAGGAGATGCTCTTTGAGCTGAAGAGGGAGATCCGGGGCAGGCGCATCGAGGACGCAACCGAGATCACGGAAGTAAAACGCAGGGAGGGTAAGCTCCCGGCACCGGCTGAAAAAGAGCAGGTCGTACCTGAAGAAATTGATGAGAAAGAAGAGATCACCGATGTCACTGAGGATCAGCCTCAGGTGACGGAAGAGGACCTTTTTGAGGATGAGTTCGAGGAGAACGCACCGGAGAAGCAGGACAACTCTGATGAGGACCGCCCCGACAGACAGGAGACACCCGGTCAGAGACCTGATGATCAAATGCAGGAAAGGCCCGGTCAGGACAAGGGTGAACAGAACATGGCTGAACAGGATAAGCCTGAGCAAAACAGATCTGAGAAGAACAGACCTGAACAGGATAAGCAGGTCCAGGAAAAACCTCAGCAGGATAAGGAAAAGCTCCAGCAGGAAGGGACAGAAGAAAATGTTCCACGTCAAAATGAGGATCTAAAACAGGATGGGGCAGCAGATGGTGATGACCGTCAGATCCAGGATGACAGTAATAGTATGCAAAGACCCGAGGACAGTGATAATATGCATAGATCGGAGGGAGGTAATGACCGGCAACCCTCGTATGGCACAATGCCGGACCAGACCGAGCTCCGTAACAACGCCCCCGACCACCCCCAGCCGGAGGGAAACATGTCTGATCAAAATGCTCCCGGCCAAAATGATCAATGGTGAATTAATGCAACGGGAAATTCTCGGGGATATTTCATCCACAAAAGAACAATAAGATATGATATAATAGTCCCGTCACTTAGGTGGCGGGATTTTAGTGCGATGGAGGAAGTTTCAGATCCGACATGAAATGTGTGATACTTGCAGGGGGAGCGGGGGACAGGCTCTGGCCCCTGTCGCGAAAAAACGATCCCAAGCAGTTTTTGCGACTGGGTAGAGACATATCCATATTCCAGGATACCATCACAAGGAATCTGTCGTTGTGTGATGGTTTTCTTATTGTGACCAACAGAGATTACCGGGACATCGTGGAAAACCAGATGCAGATGTTCCAGGGCATCTCCTATCAGGTGATCCTGGAGGAAGAGGGCAGGGGCACAGCAGCGGCTGTAGCTCTGGCCATTTTGTCATATCCGGAGGACGAGGAGATACTGATCATGCCCTCCGATCTGATCATCTCCGGGGAGAACTATTCAGAACTCATTTACGAGGGCAGAGAAAAATGCAGGCAGGATCGCATAGTCCTCTACGGCATCACTCCCGAAAATCCCCAAAAGAGCTACGGTTATATCAGACACAGCGGCGATGAGGTGACCCGATTTATAGAAAAGCCCTCCGCCGAGCTGGCCAGGGAGATCTTTTCCGAGCCGGATGTATTATGGAATTCCGGCATGATCCTGGGGCGGGTGGGAGTCATTTTTGATGAATTGAAAAAACAGGCGTCGGAGTTTTTAAGGCGCATGAGACCTGTGTTCGATCAGGGTCAGATACTGGATGCCCATACCACATTTTTCACAAAAGAATTATTTAATGATATAGAAAAGCACAGTATCGAGCAGCTCCTTTTGGAGGGCAGCGACAGGCTGTCCGTAATCAGGCTGCGTTGTAAGTGGAGCGACGTTTCCGATTTTTCATCAATTGAGAAACTGCTTGAAAACGATGGCGCCATGAGGCCCATCCTCAATGATTCCGAGGATGTCTCCGTGATCAATTCGGACGCCTCCAGGCTGGTGGTGGTCAACGGGATACGTAATGCGTATGTGATTACCACGCCGGATGTGACCTATGTCACGGATAAGTCCGGAGTCAATAAAATAAAGGACATCATGAGGGAAAAGGCTGCCGATTACGGAGAGTATTTCAATGAGAATCCGCTGGTGGGCAGGACCTGGGGGACCAGGGAGGTGATCCATCGTGAGCCGGGCTATCGAGTCAGAAAGATAGTCATCTATCCCGGCGGATCCATTTCACGACATACCCATGAAAAGCGAAATGAAAACTATTCGGTGGTAAGCGGGGTGCTTTCCGTGGAACTGGAGGACCGTACCGTTGAACTGAAGCAGGGAGACGGCATCAACATCCTGCCGGGTATGATCCATCGGGTGTATAACGGCACCGACATTGAGGTGGTGGCCATCGAGGTGGACACCGGTGAGGAGATCGAGGAGCAGGACAAGGTCTATTCCGATACGGAGAGCCATTCCGAGCTGCCGTCGCTCTATCGGCTGCATCCGGCATACAAGGATTATCTCTGGGGTGGCACCACACTTCGGGACAAGTATGGCAAGGATACTCCCTATGATATCACAGCAGAATCCTGGGAACTTTCGGCGCATAGTGCGGGACCCTCACAGATCATCGGAGGGACCTTTGACAAGATGAACTTTGATGAGTTTGTCCGGCAGCACGGGGACGAGGTGCTGGGCTGGAAGAGTACGAATCCGGATCGTTTTCCCCTTTTGGTCAAATTCATCGACGCCAAAAACAAGTTGTCCATCCAGATCCATCCCGATGATGATTATGCCTTTGTGAACGAGGGTGAGTTCGGGAAAAATGAGGTCTGGTATGTGATGGACGTGGAACCGGGAGCATATCTGTATTGCGGTCTAAGGGAGCGCGCCACGGCGGAGGAGCTGAAAAAGCGGCTTGCCGACAATTCAGTTACGGAGCTTTTGAACAGGGTGGAGGTAAAAAAGGGTGATGTGATATTCATCCCTACCGGTACCATTCATGCCATCGGGGCCGGCGTTTTTATCTGTGAGATCCAGCAGTCATCAGACAGTACCTACAGGTTGTATGACTATGACCGCATTGACAAGGATGGGAAAAAGCGTCCCCTTCATATCGAAAAGGCTCTGGATGTGGTGGACCTGGAACCCTATGTTAAAAATGCTTACGGTTATTCCGAGCCCATTACCGATCATGAGGGTAATGTGGCCCAGACACTTTGCAGGTGTAAGTATTTTGAGTCTACAAAATATGACGTGCATGGAGAACTGCAGCTTAGGATGGATGATTCCTCATTTTTATCTCTGGTGGTGCTGTCGGGATCAGGCAGGGTCTACACAGGGGATGAGTCCATGGAGTTTGGTGCAGGGGAGAGTATATTCATCCCGGCGGGCCGCAAGGTCATCCATGTGGCAGGCAGTTGCGAATTCATAGCAACGCACGTGTAGATCCGAGCCCCGGTTCATCCCGGGCGCAGCGGGATTCCCCCGTCATCCTGAGCGCAGCGAAGGATCTTATTTAGAAAAGAGGTGACTTAGATTGCAACTGGTCGATCAAATATCAGAGAGGATTTCCGAGCGGCACGAACAGATCGCCGAGCGGATATCGGAGCGTCATGAACAGATAGCAGAGCATCTGCCGGAGCTATCATTTAATCATCCGGATATCAACCGTGACGCCTTCATGCTCCATGGGGAGCTGGCCCGGGAGGGCTATGACTGGTGGTGGCATTCCTTTACGGGCCGGGACAAGGAGACGGGAGAGGAGAAGCCGTTTTTCATCGAATTCTTCACGATCAATCCCGAGCTGGGAGAGGAGGAGCCGGTATTCGGACAGCTTCCGGAGAATCAGAAGGAGGGAAAAAAGCCTTCGTATCTGATGGTAAAGGCGGGAGCCTGGGGAGAGGATGCATCACAGCTTCATCGCTTCTTCGGATGGAAGAGCGGTATATCAGTATCGGAGCTGGTGCCTTTTCAGATCTCTGCAGATGAGTGCTTTTTGTCGGAGAGTCGGACCATGGGCAGGGTGGAGATTTCACCGGAGGAAGCCGAGGCCCATCCCGAGTACATGTGTGACGCCGGGAGCATGATCTGGGACCTGAAGATCGACAAGCAGGTGGCCTTTAATGTGGGCTACGGTGCAGGCAAGGCCCTTCGTGATCTGGAAGCCTTTGAGATGTTCTGGCATGCCCAGGGCATGAAGACATTTTACGAGGGCACAGTCAGGTACAACGGCAGAGAGTATGTGGTGACTCCCGAAACCTGCTATGGCTATGCGGATAAAAACTGGGGCAAGGATTTTACTTCGCCCTGGGTGTGGCTGTCGTCCAACAACCTGACCAGCAGGATCACGGGAAAGAAACTGGAGGACTCTGTTTTTGACATCGGAGGCGGCAGACCCAAGGTGGGACCTGTGGCACTGGAGAGAAAACTGCTGTCGGCATTTTGGTATGAGGGCCAGGCGCTGGAGTTTAATTTCTCCAAGTTCTGGACGCTGACACGCACCAAATTTACCGGAACGGAGACGGATGATCAGATCATCTGGGACGTGGAGCAGGAGACGCCTCTGCACAAGATGGAGGTGCATATCACCTGCGAGAAAAAGGACATGCTCCTGGTGAACTACGAGTCGCCGGATGGAGCCAAGCGGCATAACCGACTGTGGAACGGTGGCAACGGAGTGGGAGAGATAAAACTGTACGAAAAAACACTTTCGGTTTCAGACAGGTTTGAGTGGAAACTTATGGATGAGATTGAAGCGAAGAACATAGGATGTGAATATGGTGAATATAACGTATAAGAAGTTGCTTTAGCAACTTCGAAAAATCATTTATGATTTTTCATAGTCCGTCAGGACTTATATGTTAACGAGGGAAAATGCGCAGCATTTTCTCGAGTCCGACTTATATTTAGGAGGTATCTACGAGGAGGCAGTTATGAAAGTTTACGGAGTGATCATGGCAGGCGGTGGCGGCACCAGGTTCTGGCCCCTGTCGAGACATACGATGCCAAAGCAGCTTTTGAATCTGTCCGGCAAGGACAGGATGATAAATGAGACGGTGGACCGTATTGCCACCATCGCTGACAAAAAAGACATTTTCATCGTGACCAATGTGGACCAGGTGCCGGGTATGCAGGCGGCAGTCACGGTAACCGGACGGGTGGAGCCGGACCACATTTTGGCGGAGCCCTCTGCCAGAAATACCGCAGCATGTATTGGTTATGCTGCCATGGAGATCATTAAAAAATATGGTGACGGCATCATGACCATTTTTCCGTCGGACCATTTTATCAGGGATCAAAAGGCCTTTGAAAAAGTGCTGCGATTTGCCTGCGAGGTGGCGGATAAGGAGGAGTGCCTGGTGACTCTGGGCATCGCTCCCACCTTCCCCTGCACGGGATATGGTTACATCAAATTTGAAAAGGCAGTAGGAGATGATCTGAGGGCCTGCCGGGTTTTGGAGTTTAAGGAGAAGCCGGATATAAAAAAGGCCGAGGAGTATGTGGCAAGCGGTGATTATGCATGGAACTCCGGCATGTTTGTCTGGAAGGCGTCGGTGATCCTGGACCAGATGAAGACGCTTTTACCTGATGTGTATGAGTGCATTGAAAAGATCGGGGATGCCATGGGTACCCCTGATGAGAAGCGTGTGATAGGCGGGATCTATCCCACCATCCCATCCATTTCCATTGATTACGGCATCATGGAAAAGGCATCCGATGTCCGGGTGATCTCGGCCGATATGGGCTGGTCAGATGTGGGCAGCTGGGATAACCTGGGTGAGATCTACGAGGAGGATGAAGAGGGTAACGTTTTTGCCGGCGATCATCTTGCCATCGATACCAAGGGCTGCATCACCTATTCTGAAAAGAGACTTATCACTACCATCGGGGTATCGGATCTCATCGTGGTGGAGACTGAAGACGCCATTTTGGTATGCGACAAGTCCCGGGCCCAGGATGTAAAGCTGGCGGTGGAGGAGCTGAAGGCACACGGCCGTAGCGAATTACTATGATGTCATCCTGAGCGAAGCGGGATCCAAATGTCATCCTGAGCGAAGCGAAGGATCTTTATGTAGAAAGGAATCATATGTTAGAGAACATCGAACCCAAAAGAGTTTTTTATTATTTTGAAGAGATATCAAAGATACCCAGGCCATCATACCATGAGAAGGCCATAAGCGATTATTTGGTGTCCTTTGCAAAGGAGCAGGGACTTGAGCATATTCAGGATGAACTGGGGAATGTGATCATAATAAAGCCTGCCACGGCAGGGTATGAAAATAAGCCTGCCATCGTGATCCAGGGACATATGGACATGGTCTGTGAGAAAACTTCTGACTGTGATAAGGATATGGAAAAAGAGGGTCTGGACCTGGTGCTGGAGGGAGACATCCTGTCTGCGAGGGGTACCACTCTCGGTGGAGATGACGGTATCGCCGTAGCATATGCGCTGGCACTTTTGGAGGATGACACTTTAAAACATCCCAGGCTTGAGGTAGTGATCACAGTCGCCGAGGAGGTGGGCATGGACGGCGCCCGGGGTATAGATGTATCACCCCTTCAGGGCAG
Organism: Lachnospiraceae bacterium; assembly: GCA_024687655.1. Taxonomy (GTDB): domain Bacteria; phylum Bacillota; class Clostridia; order Lachnospirales; family Lachnospiraceae; genus JAILEN01. The sequence goes on from JAILEN010000168.1 coordinate 23,651, forward strand.
GATCTTTTTGAACATCGACTGTGAGCTGGAGGGCAGGTGTCTTGCCAGCTGTGCAGGAGGCGGTACGGCGCATATCACACTTCCCATAAAGAGAGGTTCGGCAGCAGGCAAGTGCTATGAGGTGTCAGTGCTTGGCGGACGTGGAGGCCACTCCGGTGATGAGATCAACAAGGGCCGTGCCAACGCCACGGTCATTCTCGGAAGGGTGCTCAGAGCCATAGATGAGAAATGTGAGTGGAGACTTTGCTCCATAACCGGCGGCAGCAAGGACAATGCCATCCCCAGGGAAGCAAAAGCAGTTATTATCGTTGAGGATGAGGCGGCTCTGGCTGCTGTAATAAAGGAGCAGGATGCTGCGGTCAGATCAGAGTTTTCAAAAACCGATGCGGGACTCTTTATCGAGATGAAGCCGGCAGCAGCTGCAGAGGATCCCATGACTGAGGAATCCTCCGGTCAGACATTGCTTTTGATATCATCCCTTCCCAACGGCATCCGACGTATGAGCCGTGATATCGAGGGCCTGGTGGAGACCTCTTTGAACATGGGTATCACAACAACTTCACAGGACGAAGTGGTTCTGGGCTTTGCCATCAGAAGCTCGGTAAGCTCCGCCTATGACGCCCTGAAAAACAGGGTATGCTATGTGGCAAAAAGCCTTGGTGCCACAGTAGAGATGAACGGCGAATATCCCGCATGGCAGTACGTGGCAGAGTCACCTCTCAGGGAGAAGATGATCTCCATATATCGAGACATGACAGGCAAAGAGCTGAAGGTCCAGGCCATCCATGCCGGACTGGAGTGCGGCCTTTTTGCAGGCAAGATGCCGGGGCTGGATGCGGTTTCCTTCGGACCGGATATATATGATATCCATACTCCGGATGAGCACCTGTCGGTGTCTTCCGTAGCCCGTGTTTATGACTTTATAAGAAAAATCATTGAGGAATTGTGACAGTTATTGTAGAATGAATGTGTAAGGCATTTCGTTTGCAGTTAAGTTCGCGTATATTTTTGCAAAACGAGTTGTTATTCTGAGGGTCGCTTTATTTCATTGTGAATGAGAGTTTCTTGTCATTCTGAGCGAAGCGAAGAATCTTAAAAAAGGAGGGGTTTTATGCTGAGGATAGGTATTCTTACCAGTGGTGGAGACTGTCAGGCGCTCAATGCCGCCATGCGTGGAGTGGTAAAGGGTCTGGCTACCAATGTTGACAATCTCGAGGTCTACGGTTTTTTCAATGGATACAGAGGCCTCATCTATGGCGACTATCGCCTGCTTACCAGCCGTGATTTTTCCGGGATCCTGACCAGAGGTGGTACCATTCTCGGTTCATCCCGTCAGCCCTTCAAGCTCATGCGTGAGCCGGATGAGAATGGCGTGAACAAGGTTGAGTCCATGAAGTCCAACTACTACAAGCTGAGTCTGGACTGTCTGGTGATCCTGGGTGGTAATGGTACACAAAAGACCGCCAACCTGCTCCGTGAGGAGGGGCTCAACATCATCCATCTTCCCAAGACGATTGATAATGATATCTATGGAACGGATGTTACCTTCGGTTTCTACAGTGCCATCGACGTGGCCTGCGATGCCATCGACCGCATCCACACCACAGCTGCTTCCCATAACCGCGTATTCATCGTCGAGGTTATGGGCCACAAGGTAGGCTGGCTGACACTTTATGCCGGCACTGCCAGCGGCGCTGACATCATCCTGCTTCCCGAGATCCCTTACAGCGAGAAGAAGATCATCGAGGCCATTGACAAGCGCCACAAGGAAGGCAAGGGCTTTACCATCATAGCCGTTGCAGAGGGTGCCATCAGTAAGGAGGACGCAGCCCTTTCCAAGAAGGAGCTCAAGAAAAAGAGAGAAAAGGAGTCACATCCTTCCGCTGCTTACCGTATCGCGAAGCTGGTTGAGGAAAAGACCGGAACAGAGGCACGGGTTACCGTACCCGGTCACACACAGCGTGGCGGCAGCCCCTGCCCTTATGACAGAGCACTCTGCACACGCCTGGGCTCCGCAGCAGCCAAGGCCATCATGGATCAGAAATTCGGCAACATGGTTGCCATGGTCAACGGCGAGACCAAGCTGGTTCCCCTGGAGAAGGTTGCCGGCAAGTTAAAGACCGTGGATCCTGAGTGTCAGATGATTAAGGAGGCGAAAAGAGTGGGAATTAGCTTCGGAAATTAAAGCAGTTTCCCACGAGAGTATGCGGCTTCGCACGTGTTTTTAAGAGATTTTTAGTACTAAAACATAGCCTACTACTAACGCACTACTAAATATGAGCATTTGGTAGCGACCGGTAGTGGCGAATAATGGATTTTTGATCACCATTGTCATTGTCAACGGCTGTTTTCTGTTAAAGCAGGAAGCAGCCGTTTTTTTGCGTTTATAAGGCTGTTTCCCGTAGGATCCATATCGCTTTTTATCTACTGATACTGTTGGTTTTTGATAGATCGGAGGAAAATCATGTGTAAAGTAATCGCAATAGCAAATCAAAAAGGTGGTGTAGGAAAGACCACCACCGCGGCAAACATGGGAATAGGTCTGGCAAAAAGAGGCAACAAGGTGCTGCTCATTGATGCAGATGCACAGGGCAGCCTTACTGCCAGCCTGGGATATGATGAACCGGATAAATTGAAGGTGACCTTGGCATCGATAATGGAGCATGTCGTAAAGGAAGAGGTCTTTGAGCCTTTTGAGGGAATACTACATCACGAAGAGGGTGTGGACTTGCTTCCGGCAAATATAGAGTTGTCGGGGATGGAGCTATCTCTTGTGAACATCATGAGTCGGGAACTCATACTAAAGGAGTATGTGACATATATCGCGGATTTTTATGATTACATCATAATTGATTGCATGCCTTCACTGGGTATGATAACCATCAATGCCCTGACCTGCGCCGATACGGTGCTGATACCTGTGCAGGCAGCATACCTGCCGGTGAAAGGATTGGAACAGCTGATGCTGACTATAAAAAAGGTGAGCTGCCAGCTTAATCCGAGGCTTAGGGTAGAGGGAATACTGCTTACAATGGTGGACACCAGGACGAACTACGCCAAGGATATTATGAGTCTTTTGGAGCAGGCATATGGTGGAAACGTGCGTATATTTGATGTAAAGATCCCAATGTCAGTGCGAGCTTCGGAGACATCTGCCCTGGGTACCAGCATATATGAGCATGACCCGAAGGGTAAGGTAGCCTGTGCCTACCGGACACTTGTAGATGAAGTGGAGGGGGGTGCAGTGGCATGAGCAGGAGCATAGCAGACAGGATAAAGATCAATCATTACGCTGACCTTTTTGGTGGTGATGATGCCGGTGTGGTGCAGGTTCCCATAGAGGATCTGCACCAGTTCCCGGGACATCCCTTTAATGTCAGAGATGACGAAGACATGGACCGGCTCTGTGAGAGCATCCGGGACAATGGCATATTTACGCCGCTTATTGTAAGGGTAAGAAATGCCGGAGGTTATGAGATCATATCCGGCCATCGCAGGACCCATGCTGCAAAAAGGATAGGACTGACCGAAGTGCCGGTCATTGTAAAGAACATGTCGGATGATGAGGCTGTGATATCCATGGTGGATGCAAACCTCCAGAGGGAGTCGTTGCTTCCCAGTGAGAAGGCATTTTCCTATAAGATGAAGATGGATGCCATACGAAACCGTGGCGGTGATCAAATTGATCACCGGGATAAAAAGGTAAAAACACGGGATGTGATCGGGTCGGAGATTGGAGAAAGCGGTGCACAGATCCAGAGATATATACGCTTAACGGAGCTGACACCGGAGCTTTTGGAAAAGGTAGATAAAAAGGAAATCCCGGTAAATGCAGGAGTGATGGTGAGTCATATCGACAAGAATAAGCAAAAGTGCCTCTACGGCATTCTAAGTGATCAGAGTATAAAACTCTCACTCTCGGATGCCAAGAAGATCAGAAAAGCAGCGGAAAACAACGACTGTACCAAAGATATGATGCTGTCGATCCTGAAGGGAAAGACGGTAAAGAAAAGGCAGATCGTTTTCACGGAGAATGATCTGAGCAAATACTTCTCCGAGAATACCTCAGAGGAGACGATAAAAAAGGTCATAATTGATTATCTTGAAAAGCGTAAGAGGAAGGAGGGCTAGCAGATGAGTGACACGATCCGGTTCGACTACTATTACGGACAGGAAGCGGAGCAGTTTACATTTTTTCGGATACCAAAGCTTCTGATAACCGATGCAAAGTTTTCAAAGCTTTCTAACGATGCGAAGCTACTCTACGGACTCCTTTTAGACAGGATGTCCCTGTCCCTGAAAAATGGCTGGATCGATGAAAAGAACAGAGTGTACATAGTTTATACCATTCAAAGCATAGAAGATGATATGAACTGCGGGACGGGAAAGGCGGTGAAGCTTTTGGCAGAGCTGGACAGTAAAAAGGGCATTGGTCTTATCGAGAGAAAACGGATGGGACAGGGTAAACCGGACATCTTATATGTCAAAAACTTTGCTGCAACCCCGCATGAAACCACAGACTTCCGAAAATCGAAATTCAAGGATTCCGATAATCGCAACTCTAAAGTTACGGAAATCGAAAGTCCGGAACTTCGAAAAACGGAACCAAATAATACTTATAGCAAAAAGACTGAGAATAACAAGACTGATCCCATCCGTATCTTCGAGGAGAGGATGGCGATGGTGAGGGAGAATATCTGCTACGACTGGCATCTCAAAAATGATAATTCCGCTGACCGTGAGTTGTATTTGCAGCTTTATAACATCATTGAGACTGTGATGGCTGATGGCTCCGAGCAGATAAGGATAGGGGACAGCCTGCTATATGCGGAGGTGGTAAAGTCACGGATGCTGAAGCTTAATGAGATGCACCTGAAGTACGTGATCGACTGTGTGAGCGAGCAGACCGGAGAGATAAAGCGTATGAACAGATACCTATTGGCAGCACTGTACCATGCACTAGAGACATATGATATGTACTACACACAGCGAGTGCATCATGATTTTTACGGAGGATATGAAAATGTTGATGATGGAAGTAAAACCGGAACTTTTGGATGAGTGGTCTGATAAAAACGAGGGTGTGGATCCGAAGACTCTGACCTTTGGTTCCGGCTACCGGGCATGGTGGAGATGCCGGGAAGGTCATGAGTGGCAGGCAGAGGTCAAAGCCCGGATAAAAGGCGGTGGTTGTCCATATTGTAAAGGTTATAAGGCGTGGAAGGGTATAAATGACCTGGCTACCCTGTATCCTGATCTGGTTAAAGAATGGTCGGACCGTAACGGAGATTTCAAGCCGGATATGGTGACAAAGCATAGTGCCCGTCGGGCGTGGTGGAAATGCAGTAAATGCGGATATGAATGGAATGCCATCATATTTACCAGATCAAAGCAGGACTCCGGTTGCCCGGCCTGTTCTAACCATGTGAGGTATGAGGGCTTTAATGATTTGAAGACAAAGTACCCTGAGCTCGCAAAGGAGTGGTCGTCTAAGAATCTCCCGCTGAAGCCGAAGGATGTAAAGCCGGGATCTAAAAAGCTGGTATGGTGGACATGCAATGAGGGCCATGAATGGCAGGCGCGTATATTTAAAAGAGTACAGGGAGCGGCGGACTGTCCATACTGCGTGAAGCACTTTCATAATATGGATCTCAATGCACGCATCAGATTCTATGCAAAGGAAAACGACATGGAATACACTGAGCATGACGATAGCATAACAGGGCTTCCCCTTGCTATCTACTTTCCAAAGCATAGAGCAGCCATACATCTGGATCAGCACAGGGATCTCTTTGAGCAGGAGTACTGGAGACAGGATGTGCAGAATGATCTGTGTAAAAAGAACGACATTTTCCTTATCAGGATACAGTACCCGGGGGCTAAGCAATTCCCAGACTGCGTGTGTATAGAAAAGGCAGACAATGGATGGGAGTCAGCTGATCTGGCTATACAGGCAGCATTCAGACTGATCCTAGATAGAGGTGGCTAAGAGGGTGTTCAATTTGAACACCCGACAGCCTCCGGGAAAAAGAGGATATATTTTATACCACCGGTGATCAAATTGATCACCAAGAAAAGAAGCGGTGATAAATCTGAAATGGGTTTATCGCCGCTTTTTTTTATGCCATAAAGCACACCAAAACACAAGGAGAGGAGGAGATGCATGCAAGGAGAACTACAGGATGATGAGATATGTGATGTGATAAAAAACTATCCGGCCCGGATGAAGCGTCTACAAGACGAGATAGAGTCTGCATATGTGATGCTGGCGAACATCTCAAACGGATCGGAAAAGGATGAGCTGATACAGGCTGTATCCATGTCGGGAGAGGATGGCCACAGGGCATTTGATCTGGATGATGTGCTAGACGAATATCAGCATTTTGTCAGGAAGGAAAAGGATCGTATGCGCAGGCATATCCGGGATCTGGTAAGTGACCGGGAGAGGATGAATCGCATCATGGAAGCATATAACAAGCTCTCCATACAGGATAGGATCCTGATGGAGAAGATGCTGTCGGGGAATGATCCACCCATGGTCAGGTACATGGAAGTGGCGGAGGAAAACTTCTGGAGCCGCGCCACCGTGCTTAGGATCAGGCGACAGATACTGGACAGGATAAAAGAAAACTTTGGAGGAATACAATGAAAAAGAGGATTTTGAGTTTATTGCTGGCTGCCGCGCTTTTGCTGTCACCGGTAGAGCAGTTGCTGGTGACGGCCGCCGAGACAGGAGCGGTGGTGGATATCGATGCAATACAGAATGGGGATACCAGCATAGAGGATGCTGTTACCTATGAGCCTGAAGTATCACAGTTAGATGAGATCATTGAACCAGGGCAGGCTGACACGGATAATGGTACCGAGACTACATCCGGTGCCATGACCGAGGTGGAGCCAGTGGATGAAGCTGAGTCAACTGAAATAGACGAGCTGGCATTACCCGGGGCTGACGCGGACGATCTGTCTACGGTAAAGGAAGAGTACTTTAAGGCAAATGTAAATGAAAACTATGCGAAGGTTGAAAAGATGGAACCCGTTAATATCATCTGGGTAAAGCAGACTCTGGTGGATGGAAGTACTTTTGATGGCCTCAGCTTGTCAGAGCTATACAGGGACATCGAGACATCCATGAGCCTGATCGCCATGTATGACGATGCTATGTATGTCTATAATACCGATGATGAAAGCAGCTATTACATCGCCATGCCAGATACCATGCACGATGACATGGAATCCGAGGTGACAGATGTAATTTTTGCAAAAAACAATCTGAATGGAGAAGTGCTGGACGGGTGTATATATGATGGCACCACGGGATTAGCATATATCCCCAAGTCATTGTTTTCAGAGGGACAGTACCTGGAGGTACAGATGCAGCTTTTGCAGAAGTGCCAGACTGCCACACCTACCACTACCCTGAATATAGCGGTACATAATGAAAATATAAATGAGGAAATCGCCGGCATGTCGGAGATGGAAACAGACGCACTGGATGTGGAAACTGTGATTCCGCTTGCACTCGATGAGGATGCCAGGGAGGAGGTAAAGCCCTCCGATATAACGGTCATGCTTAATGGTGAGGAAACCGAGACAGATGCATATACCTATGATGCAGAGACTGGCGAGATCACCATCCCCACATCCCCCACAAATCTGGAATCTGTGGAGATCCATGTGGAGAGGGAGCCTTTTTATAAGCGGGCTTTTGAATCACTGACCACACCCATGAAGGTGGAGGCAGCCGTGACTCTTAACCAGATGCAGGTGATCCGTTCCAAGTCTGGTAAGGAGTGTGATAATTGCCATTGCAGGTATAGGCGCAGGAGCATTAATATTCATACGAAAAGAAAGGAAATCATAAAATGAAGTCGATCAATAAGAAAGTGATCGGCATAGCAGTTGCAGCAGCCGGGATACTGGCTGCTGCTTTTCTTCTGCTATGGCCGGCACAAGAGAATAAAGAAACAGAAGAGATCATTCAGCAGGTAGCACATGTATCTGACCCTGTGCAGGAAACACAGGAAAAAGAGGCTGAAGCATCAGAAGATACCCCGGAGGAAGAAGAATTATCTGTAGAGTTTAAAGCTCTAAAGAAGATGAACCCGGATATCGTGGCATGGATCGAGGTGGATGGAACTGACATCAGCTACCCGGTATTGCAGTCATCCCCGGATGAGCCTGAGGATTATTACCTGAAGCATGATGTAAACAAAGCTGAGAACAAGTACGGAGCCATATACATGCAAAAAAGGAATGCCAGGGATTTCACAGATTTCATGACTGTTATATACGGGCATAATATGCGTGACGGTTCCATGTTCCGCCAGCTCCACAATTTCCGTGACGATATGTTCCTTCAGAATCATAAAAAAATAGTAATCCATCTCCCAAAAGAAAAGAAGGAATACGAGATAATCTCCGTCCAGATCACTACAGCGGAGAACATCCTCGACACCTACGATGATTTTACAGATCCTGATATTGCTGAGGCATACTGGCATAGAATTGTAGGCAAAAGTGATCCCGGTCATTTGCTTGTTCTATCCACCTGTTGCGGCGAAGACAACAAGCGCCTCCTGGTCACTGCCATTGAGAAATGATAGTGATAATGTTAAAATACAAGGGCATCCGTTCTGATAAGAGCAGGGCTTTACCCTGTTACCCACGACACTTTTTTTCTTAGCGTGGGCTATGCGGTGATACGTGCGGTAGCGGATGCATTTTAATGATATGAGGAGGGATGAGGGATGAGTAAAAGAATGATCGGCAAGGCGGCAGCATCGGTGATAGTATGTACACTGGCAGCAATAACATGAGTAGCCATGATGGTGTTCTTTGGCAGCATGAGCGAGAAATAATGGGAAAGACAGCGGAGGCATATGAGACTAGCATACGAAATGGAGTATAAACATCCGGCTAATGAGAAACCGGATATAGAGATGACTCCCTATATTGAGGAATATCAGAATGAGTACAAGACGCTCTATAACAAATGCTTTCACGAAATGAGAGAGGCTCTGGATATCCGACCATATGATTATATTCAAGATGATTCGTACTTTGACTCGGGTATGGATGTTGTTTACATGTTTGTAGAAGAAGGCGTTCTGATTGGCGCGGTCTCGCTGGAAGACAATGAGGTCAATAATATATTTGTCAACCCCCTGTATCAGGGCTTTGGCTATGGACGTAAGATTCTTTTGTGGGCACTTGAAAACATACAAACTGAGTGGGTTATCATACATGTGTCGGCGTGGAATGAAAAAGCAGTTAATTTATACCGCAGTGCTGGATTTGAAATTACAAAAACAATAATAGTTGATCAGGATGAGTTTGGGAGAAAAGAATATAGTAAGGATTTGAACATGATAAATGAAATGGTAAAAAATTGGCTGGACGAAAGAGGCTTTGGAGACAGAATTACGGAACACACGGAGACTATAGATACTGTGGAGCATGCAGCCATGCAGATTGGATGCACGGAAGCGGAGATAGCAAAGACACTATCGTTTACTGTTGAAGAAAAGCCGGTAATCATAGTTATGGCAGGAGATGGGCGTGTGAACAGCTCGAAGTTTAAGGCGCAGTTTCATACAAAACCAAGCATGATTCCGAGAGACAAGGTGGAGGAGCTGACAGGTTTTTTGCCCGGTGGGGTATGCCCCTTTGGAGTCCCTGAGGGCATTCCGATATGGTTGGATGTTTCAATGAAGCGTTTCGACTATATACATCCTGCCGGCGGGAATGAATTTGTGTCAGTAAAGCTTACTCCGGATGAGCTTGAAAAAGCTTCCGGGGCAATCGGCTGGTGTGATGTGTGCAAGGGATGGGAGGACGACTGTGAAAAAGTGGTACGATGAAGAATATGAATTTACGGTTGAGGTAGTAGGTTTTCTGAAAGGAGATCATACGGAGAACTACTGCAGAAACGGGGAGCAGATAGGTGATAAATATACCTGCACATATGGCTGCCCGGTAAATCAGGATGGATTTGGGATATGCTCAAAAACAATGATGATGCTATATCCCATAATGGAATCCGTAAGGAGCGGAGGAGATCTTGAGAATGTGGGAGGCGACGGTAAGTACTCCAAAAATATAGTGTGTCCTGATGGATGCGTGATGTTCCGCCTGACTGCAAAACCGCTTGGAAATAAGAATTTTTATAAAGGGAACTTCTGGAAGGATCAAGATGAGACCAAATAATATGTTATTATTTTGCTTAATATAGGTTGAATTATAGCTATATGCCATGATATACTACCTATAAAGAAATGGAGGTGGTTGTATGACTATAGACACCAACGCTATGATCTCAATTACGGAGGCTAACCAGAATTTTTCTAAGGTTACACGTTTAGTGGATGAAAAGGGTACGGCGGTTATTTTAAAGAATAATGTACCACGATATCTTGTTATTGACTTTAACAAGGCAGATGAAAGTGCGACTGCATCCGATGAAGATGTCCTTGCAGTCTCTAAGAAACTTATTGAAAAGAACAGAGAGGCATATGAGGTGCTGGCTAGATGAAGAGGTTGACGAAGGAGCAAATACTTAAACTCCATTCACAGCTTATCATTCAATTTGGTGGTTCCGATGGGGTAAGGGATTTTAATTTGTTAGAATCGGCAATAGAAAGCCCATTCCAATCTTTTGGTGGAGAAGAGTTATATCCGACCATTCAGGCAAAGGCTGCCAGGTTGGGATATGGACTTATCAAGAATCACTGTATGCTTGATGGCAATAAACGGATTGGAGCTCATGCTATGCTTGTTTTTCTTGCTGTAAATGGCATAGAGATGAAGTATACGCAAAAGGAGCTTTATGAAACTATATTGGCAATTGCAGATGGAAGTATGGGCTATGAGGAACTATTAAAGTGGGTTATAGAACATCAAGTATAGAGTCGTAAATCATATATTAAAAAAGTGCCGCGTGGTAGAAATACCGCGTGGCACTTTTTATATAGTATTTTATAAAGTAACATGCGCATGGATAAAAAACATCACAAAATATATAAAAATATCACAGAATATTGACAAACGAGAATTGTCGCTGTATAATTCATTCAATCACAAAATATCACATTATATTTACGGAGAGGAGAAGCAAATGACGAAAACCATAAGACGGAATCATATCAATGTTGCCTGTGAATCGGCGATTATGGAGTTGAACCCAAATCTAACGAAGCCTGGGGATGTATATCGGTTTTCAGCACACGAACTGGCTACAGATATTATAACTGACCAGAGTAAAATTGATCTTAATAATGTAAGTAAGATTAGTTGTCCTAAATCTGTGAATGACGGGGATAACTCAGAAACAAGGCTTATAACAGTGGACGACGAGGACGTTAATATCATTGTTGATTATTATTTGAAGATGCCTAACGTACACAGAGCACAGTTTGCTCATGTTATGCGTTTAGCATTGCTCTATACCTGGGATAAGCTAAATAAGGCCGATTTGGAAGAAGAGAGTCCCACGCCGAAAATTATAAAAATTGACGGCGTTAAACTACTAAGGAATGTAGCGGAGCTTTTGGAGGAGGATACAGACGAATCCAAAAAGAAAATAGTAAGAATACAGAGAATTATTGAAGGAGAGGATTGATATGTTAGATTATGAGAAAAACACAGAGGACCTTACGGATGCCGAACTCTGGGAAATTTTGGAAGATATTACATCCAATATGGACGAGGATGAGAGAGAGGATTGGTTAGAAAGTATTAATAGGAGGGCTTATAAATGAGTATGAAGGATCTTTATGACTATATAATCGATGGTTATGGAAAGCGCGGCTGCTTTATTTCTGAGATTGCTGTAGGCCTTGGAATACGCTATGACCAAGCTAATTATCTAACATATAAAATTGGTTATAGACGCGGAAGGTTGGTTTCTTTGCCATCATTTCAGTCTTTTTCTAATGATGCTGGTGTCAGGTATATCCAGTCGATAATTTAGTGGTTATATGACAAAGAAGAAAAGGGGCATGGGTATACACATTATGTGATGAGTGTTATAAAAAGCTTCTGAAAAAAAGAAAAGCTAATCGCAGGATAGACCAGTCCCAGAAATTGGTGAAATACTAATGCAAAATATCCGTGATGCTGTAGAGATTGTGGTTATTGTAAAACTGATTTATATTTTATGGCGTCATGCAGACGATGTGAAGAACAACTAAGTATTTGTCTATTAAAAAGTGTCGCGTGATAACATTACCGCGCGGCATATATAATATCGGCGGCGTTATCAGTACGCCACCGGAAGGCTGTGCCGGGGTGAATCAAATGGCACAGCGCTTTTGTGATAATACAGATTTTGATGCTGTATGTCAACGGCGACTGGGCTCGCCTGATCCAGCCGGTAACGGACCGTCTCTGCGAAAAATATAGGCTGTCTACACTGTCTTATGATCCCGAGGAACCCCGGGCGGGCAAGTCATATGTAGAACATATGGCTATAAAAAATGATAGGATGACACACAGGGAACTTATCCGTATGGACATAGATGCAGCTGTGCAGGCTGTCACAAATGTGGAGGATTTTTTTGATTTTTTGCAGGCCCGGGGTTACACCTGGCGAAAAGGTCATTCAAAGATTCATGGGGATTACATATCATATCATCTGTCAAAGACTGAAAAGGGGATCCGAGACTACACTTTGGGAGAGGGCTATACTATAAATGATATATGCAAACGGCTGACGGAGCCGGTGACTGCGGATGCGCTCCATCCATACATGCCTCTGCAGAAAAAAGCAGCAGTCTGGTTCCCGGGAGATGAGCTATCGGTGTATCGTATGTCGGAGTTTGCTCATACACGGTATCAGGTATGCGTGATGCGCCGGATAGACCAAGCTATCAGGCACTATGATTATGACCTGACTCTGACAGAGCACATCCGGGTGAGACAGGATCTTTTACATATCGATCGCTATCGCCGTCAGATTGAATACCTGACGGACACCGGCTACGATTCCATGGAGGAGCTTCAGGACAGGTTATCGGTAGTGCAAAAAGAACTGAAAAAATATGATATCCGTTCACAGGGTGATAATCACCTTAGACTGTACAACGAGCGGCGAGTGATAAGACAGTTGATAAAGGACTATGAAGATACAATCGCAATAAATGATGTATCATCGGCATCAGGAAAGGAAATGGCATATGAAGAAATTATCGACGAAAGAGTTATTGGTAAACCTTAAGGAATGGGCAGGACTGCTTCGGATCTCGGAGGATCGGCTGGAGATACTTTCCGATATCGAGGAACCGGAACGCATGGGGGCAGTTTTGTATGGCATCATAGTTGGCACCCCTGCGGAGGAGCTGGTAGCAGTCATGGAGAAAAATGAAAGCACGGACGATCTGCTCTTTGCCCTACAGGGATCCCTGATGAAAAGGATGCGGGACAATGATGAAATATACGACCGAATAGAAAGGGATCAAAAACACATCGATGTAATGATTGCTGACCACAACAAGCTTTGGGAGACTATGCTGGCAGAATCAAAGAGTGTTATGGAGGGCGCCTTTGCTGAAAAGGATAAATTGATCGAGGAAAAGGAAAAGAGGATCGCTATGCTGGAAAAGCAGCTGGAGGGGCAGCAGGATACGGACGTTCAAATTGAACCCGCTGCGGAATCGATAGACACTCCGGCAACAGTTTCTGATCAGTCATCATTCCGCCTGACTGGATTCTTAAGCGCCATATCAAAGGATCGTGTAAAACGAACCGGCGACATGAAAACCCGAGAAAGAGAAGTACTAAGATATCGTGATGAATTTTTGCTTTCCGACAAATATGACCGTGATCAGAAGCAGTATTTCATAGACTGTATGCACCGCGGTGTCCCCTTTGAAAAGGTAAAAAACCTCATAGGTAATCCCAATCTTTCCTCAAGCGACATGAAGCAGATTATGGCAGTTTTCGGGAGGTAATGATATAATACTCTTCGTGAAGGAGGGCGCTTTGCATATGAGCTTAGAGGGAATAAATGAAAAAGACTGGAAGCTTTTCAGAAAGAAGATGCCGGAATGGCAGGAAAGATATATGGGCAGGCTTTGCGATGAATATGCAGAGATTTTGAATAGGGATGTCAACCCATCAGATAAGTTTTGGGTGCTGTTTGAACGCCTGAAAAAAGACAGCTATGATGTCGGAGTCAATGCGGAGATGAGCAGATCCAAGATGCATCGCAATATCGCGTCCCTTGTAAGCGAAGGTGCCATAACTATTGATGATATGGATGGCTTCAGTGAAGAGATGCGGGAATATGTAAAAGCTTGTATGGAGAGGGAATAAAACAAATCCCTAAGATTTATCAGTATATTCACATTATTGCCCCGTGGTGGTGGCAACAAGCAAATCGATTATGTGATATTATCTCATTATCTGTTGAAGGTAGAAGAGAGAAAAATAGTCACCATAAAGCAAACCATAAGGATCATAAAGGCTATGCCGGCAATAGCAAACCATCTTGCTACGGGATGCATTTTCCTGAGGAACGGAAAGTATCTATGTACATTAAGATAATCTGCTACAAATAAGATGGTAAGCACAAAACCAAGACCGACACCAATAGTATCGATCCACGGGTTTATACCTTTTTTTACATCACCATCATATATACCACTCAAACCGGCAGCTAATAACAGATATAGTAATGTGGCAGGAAGCATAAAGTATATTTTGCCGGACCTGAAGCCGGGAGGGAGATAATCCATCCATGCGTGCTTTTGTGGTTCTGAATCGGTTAGAGCATTTTTGAGATCCGGTATCGTACTATAGCGATCAGAACGATCGATGCTCACACATTTTTTTATGATTCCTTCAAATCGTCCGGTTGCTATATTTTCTCGTGATAGTTTGCCGGTCAGTAGAGTATTCATAAGCATACCGATGGCATAGATGTCGGTAGTGACATCTGAGGATCCGAACCCATACTGTTCAGGGGCAGCGTAACCTTTTGTCCCTAAAAGGACGGTATCCTCTGCCTGGTGTTGGTCATCAAGCCGAGCGGCATTAAGATCCAAAAGATAAACTGTTTTGTCATTGGAAATGATAACGTTTCCGGGTTTGATATCACGGTGGATGATCGGTGGGTTCATTGAGTGAAGGCCCTCAACGATATCGCACAATTCAAGGATGATTTCCAATGCTTCGTCTTCAGTAAAAGAACCTTTGGATTGGAGTAACTGCTCTAAATTATCGCCGGGAATATACTCTTCGATCACAAGCAGTTTTTCATCAAATCGGATCAACTCATGTATCTGAGGGATGCCCTTTAGGGATTTTTCCTTAAGACGCATATAGACATCGATATCAAAGACATCGAGGATCTTTTTGACATAGAAAAGCTTAGTATCCCTGTGTTGTACCAGGGATACTCCGTGATCACTATTGATTTCCGCTACATCTTTGTAATAAGAGAGCGCTAACTCTGCCTCGATACTCATAAGGGTATTCTATCAGAAGTGAAAGGGGTGGGCAAATGAAAGATACAACAGAACTTGAAAAAGTGTTAAAGAGCACACACTTGAAGGATGCGGAGCATTTTCTTGAGGAAAATAAGGAAAGCATGTATATGGGAGATAATGATTTTTCTGCATACATGCGTGACAAACTCAAAGAGAAGGGGATCCGGCAGCAGGATGTGTTTTTATATGCTGACATACCGGAACGGTATGGTTATAAAATAATGTCGGGAGAAAAACATACCAGGCAAAGGGATGTGATACTTCGGATATGCTATGCTGCGGAACTGTCTCTTGAAGAGACTCAGAAGGCTCTTAGGATATATGGTCTCCCGGAACTATATGCAAAAGTTCCGCGGGATGCAGTTCTGATGATAGCCTTTAATACCAGACCGGGAGGGATAATAGAGGTAAACCAGTTTTTAAGAGACAAAAAAATAGAGCCGCTCAGAACAAGCGGCTTGCAGGATTAAAAGGGATCTTCGGATCTCTTTTATTTTTGCCCCGTAGCGGTGGCAACGGATGGATTTTTGTTTTGCTATAATCTGAACATAGCAACTAAGAGGGCCGACGACTGGCTATGGAAGGGAAGAATTGAACATGTATGGATGAGACCGGTAAAGGGAAAAGAATGGCTCTGGTAATGGCATGTATATCAATAGCATCAGGCTGTCTGGTCTATTATCTTTTTTGTCCGGAAGTTTTGCTGGTAAAAAAGATTGATGGTTTGATCGATGGCGGTATACATTTTGAGCCGCCCCAAAGGACCATGCTGACGGATCTTGTCAGATTCTATGGATTGGATCTTATCTGGGCGTATTCTTTTTCCTGTATGATCTATGTTTTTGCATGTGGCCTGAAAAATGTGTCAAAGCTACAGATATTTATCCCTGTTGTTTGCGGCATAATACTGGAATTATTGCAATGGAGAGGAATATCTGCCGGCACGGGAGACATTATTGATGTGATCATGGAAATGATAGGAACGGTATTGTCGGTAGTTTTTTTTTGCAAGGAGGAGAAGACAATGAAGAAAAATGTGAGATTGATCTTGTGTGTGCTGTGCGTTGTGGCCTTTGGCGCGATGGCATTGGGTAGCGGAGAGCCCTCGGAGAAAAAAGAGATTACATCGGGAGACACTAGTGAGGAAACAACAGCAACAGACGAGGCAAAAACTGAATCAGGATCCGGGGAGGAGGCAAAAGAGACAGATGCTGTTGATGTCACAATAGAAGAACAAGTACTGGTCGATCAGGATGGAGTAAAGGTTACCGCCTTGGAATATGTCAAAGATGATATATGGGGTGATGGTATTAAGGTCCAGGTAGAAAACAACACTGACAAGAATATTACGGTCAGCTGCAAGGCACTTATTGTCAATAATTATATGATCTCGGATCTGTTTTCGTCTGAGGTTGCATCCGGCAAGAAATCAAATGAAACAATATATTTGTCCAGTAGCGAGCTAAAGGCGGCAGGTATCGAGACAGTAGGGCAGGTCGAGGTGTATTTCAGGGTTTTTGACAGTGACAGTTGGGATGACATATTTGTGACGGATGATGTGGTGATAAAAACATCAGAATATGACAATATGGATACTACGCCCAATGATACC
Organism: Lachnospiraceae bacterium; assembly: GCA_024687655.1. Classification (GTDB taxonomy): domain Bacteria; phylum Bacillota; class Clostridia; order Lachnospirales; family Lachnospiraceae; genus JAILEN01. Next base: position 40,751 of record JAILEN010000168.1, read on the forward strand.
GGTCATGAACTGTATAATGATGGCGGCATAAAGATTGTAGGAAAAACTGTAGATGAGAACAGTTTCTGGGGATCAGCGATCTTATTATACATAGAGAACAATGCAGATCGAAACGTAAGTATTTCCGTTGATAATATGTCCATAAACGGATTCATGTCAGAACCATATTTTTCAACAACAGTTTATGCCGGGAAAATGGCCGTCGATGATATTACGGTGATGAGCAGTGATCTTGAGGAAAATGGCATAGAGTCTATTGATGAAGTGGAATTGGAGTTCAAGATTTACGATGAGGACAGTTACGATACGATCGCCGAAAGCGGACCTATCACCTTTTCTACAAAATAACAAAGGAGGATCTGTAGATGAAGATTTGGAAACTTGTTTCAGGAATACTAAACATTGTGCTGTGCGCATTTGTTATGTTCCAGTCATGCGCTGCGGGGATATCAAATGCTTTAGAGGAGAATGATGAGGTTAGCGGAAGTGCCGGAGCTATTGTGGCCATAATGCTTCTTGTTGGTGGTATAGTGTCAATTGTTACAAGAAACTCTGAGAAGAAGGGCGGGAATATAGCGATGATCATTCTGTATGGTCTCGGAGCACTTATGGGCGCAACAATGGCTGGAAGTTATAGTGATCTTAAGATATGGGCAGGATGGTGTCTAATATGTGCTGTCGTGGCGATATTAGGATTGTTTATAAAGAAGAAAGAGTAATCTGATATAACCTTGTTGATTGAGGAATCCGTGGGTCGCTTGATGATCACTCCCGGATTCCTTTTTTGTATGATCATGTATATGTGGTGTACGTTCGTATTGTGAGGTGATTATACTTAACTAAGGTACTGTTATGCTGTCATGCGGTATATAAAAGTGGTTTTAAATGGTTAAAAGTGTTACAATAGAGTGGCTTGAGGGGTAGCTTTGGGGGACGTGACATGAATATCTTTAAAAATACGAAATTCAATATAAATGACATTGTAAACGTAGTAATCCTGGAGCAGACTCAAAACTACAGGACACGGACTAAGTCCGGACTTGTTTTTGGCAATTCTCTATTAAATCCGGATGTTGTTTTTATGGATGGAAACTCTGAGCCGACAGGTGTGACATATACTTTTAGTGTTACATATAAGGAGGGCAAAAAAGAAATCATAAAGGCAGATTCCGGTACCGACAAATGCGATATGCTCCTTCAGAAAGCTATGGATGGAGATGGCGTAAGTACACCACCCGTATCAGATGATCAAAATTCACCACAAAATAGTAATAATGAACCAGCCCCGGAGCGGAACAAGAATCAGCTTCCAAGGGGCATATATGTGATAGGTGATGACATACCTTCCGGCACATATGATTTTCATAATGTGTGGGGGCATGGAAGCCTGCAGAAGTATAAAGGTGAGGATACCACTCTTGGCAGC
>JAILEN010000175.1 GCA_024687655.1 Lachnospiraceae bacterium
CCCTACCACCAGCCAGTACGCAGCTGTTGAGGCTCTTAAAAACGGCGATGATGATGTGAAGATGATGCGTGAGGAGTACAATCACAGGAGAAGATATTGTAGCAGACGACGTTGCAGTTGAGAACAGTACATGGACCACAGGACGCCGCGGCATCGCAGGAACCATCTTTGTACACAAGCTGGCAGGCGCTTGCGCTGAGGCAGGCGGAGATCTGGCTGAGGTTAAGCGTATAGCTGAAAAGGTTATCGCAAATGTTCGTTCAATGGGTATGGCAGTTGATGCCTGCACAGTTCCCGCAGCAGGAAAGCCCAGCTTTGACCTCGCTGACGACGAGATCGAGATCGGTATCGGTATCCATGGTGAGCCCGGTGTTAACCGCGAAAAGATCGGCACAGTTGATGAGATCTCCGACAAGCTTCTTGCCAAGATCCTTGAAGAGGGCATCTACAACTCAGGCGATGAGGTAGCAGTTCTTGTTAACGGCATGGGCGGCACACCTCTTATGGAGCTTTTCGTTGCCAACAAGCACATCAACAAGGTGCTCTCCGACAAGGGCATCAAGATCTATAAGACCATCGTAGGCAACTACATGACATCACTTGACATGGAGGGCTTCTCCATTACATTGCTCAAGGTTGATGACGAGATGAAGAAGCTTCTTGACGCACCTGCTGATACACCCGCATTTGTTCAGGTATAGGCGTTATTACATCATAAGACCCGGCCGTTATACAGACGGTCGGGTCTTTTTCATTGCTTATGAAAATATGCGTATACGCTTTCTGCTGCCTTTTGGTTCATCTCCGGGATGGCCATGAGATCCTCCACCGAGGCCTCCTTCATCTCATCCGGCCCGGAAAACGACCTCATGAGGGCCTTTCTTCGGGTGGGACCGATGCCGGGTATGTCATCCAAAAAGCTTTTTACCTGGTTCTTGCCTCTCAGGCTCCTGTGGAACTCAATGGCAAACCTGTGGGCCTCGTCCTGTAATCGAGTGATAAGCTTGAAGCCCTCACCGGACTTGTCTATGGGTATCTCCACATTGTCGTAGAAAAGCCCCCTGGTGCGGTGGTGATCATCTTTTACCATACCGCAGACCGGAATGGACAGTCCCAGCTCATCCAGCACCTGAAGAGCTATGTTCACCTGGCCCTTTCCTCCGTCCATCATGATCACATCGGGAAACTTGGAAAAACTGGAAAGCGTCGCCTCTTTATCCTCTGCAGCGCCCCGGGCATTTTTTATCTCCTCCAGTCCGTGTGAAAAGCGCCGGGTCAGCACCTCCCTCATGGACTCATAGTCATTGGGTCCCTCCACGGACTTTATCCGAAACTTCCTGTAGTCGCTCCTGGCGGGCTTGCCCTTTTCAAAAACCACCATGGAACCCACAGACTGATATCCGCTGGTATTGCTGATATCGTATGCCTCCATCCGTTCTATGCGTTCCAGCCCGATAAGGCCGGCTATCTCCTTCATGGCGCCTATGGTACGACCCTCTTCCCGTTTTATCCTCTCCCGGTCCTGATCCAAAACCATCCGGGCATTTTTAGCCGCCAGCTCAACCAGCTTCTCCTTGGCTCCCCGCTTCGGAGTCAATATGGTAACCTTCCTGCCCTTCTTTTCAGAAAGCCATCCCTCGATCATATCCTCATCGGACATCTCCTCCTGCACGTATATCTCCCGGGGGATAAAGGGCGTACCCGCATAATACTGCTTTAAAAAAACACTCAGGATATCCGACATCTCGTTTTCGATGCGCACATTGATAAAATAGTGCTCCCGGCCTATCATCCTGCCGCCGCGGATGAAAAACACCTGCACCACCGCATCCTCGCCGTCGGTTGCAGCCGCCACGATATCCTTGTCCTCCCCATCGTAGGAAGTGATCTTTTGCTTTTCCACGCAGTCCATGACGCTTTCGATGAGGTCCCTGAAGGTGGCGGCCCGCTCAAACTCCATCTCTTTTGAACAGGCTTCCATCTTTTCCCGGAGCATCTTTACCACAGGCTTGTAGTCTCCATCCAAAAACTTCATGGCCTCCCGGACGCTCTCGCCGTAGCTTTCGGCATCCACCTGTCCCGTGCAGACCCCGGGACACTGATCCATATGGTAATTCAGGCAGGGCCTGTCCTTTCCGAAATCCCTGGGGAACTTTTTGTTACAGGTCCGCAGGTGATAGATCTTGTTCACCAGGTCGATGGTGTCCCTGACCGCACCGGCACTGGTAAAAGGGCCGAAGTATTTGTTACTGTCCTTTTTTATGCGTCGGGAAAAGACCACCCTGGGGTACTCCTCCGTCAGGGTGACGCAGATGTATGGATAGGTCTTGTCGTCCCTGAGCATGGTATTGTATTTGGGCCTGTGCTCCTTGATGAGATTGTTCTCCAGCACCAGGGCCTCCAGCTCGGAGTCCGTGACTATGTATTCAAAGCGTGAAATATGAGCCACCATCTGTTTTTTCTTGAGGCCCTCGTCATGGGAAGGCTGAAAATACTGGTGCACCCGCTTAGTCAGAGAGAGCGCTTTGCCAACGTATATTATGGCATCGCGCTCATCATGCATGATATATACTCCCGGCTGATCCGGGAGTTTTTTCAATTCCTCTTCGATGATAAAATGTTCGTTTGACATATTAAGATCCTTCAAGAACCTCAGGATGACAGCGGATCACTCCTCTACAAATATCTCCGCCGCAGGCTCCTCGGCCGCAGCCTCATCCTCGTCACTTTTGATCCCCGTTATCTCACGGAAGAGATCCATGAACTCCTTGCCGGTGATGGTCTCCTTTTCGAAAAGATACTCGGAGATACGATCCAGCGCCTCGCGGTTGTCCTCCAAAAGCTTTTTGGCATCCTCATAGCATCTGGTGATCATGTCCAGCACTTCCTGATCGATCTGGGATGCAGTCTCCTCTCCGCAGGTGAGTGACGCTCTGCCCTCCAGATACTGGCTCTCCACCGTAGCCAGTCCCATCATACCGAACTTGTCGCTCATACCGAAACGAGTCACCATGTTCCTGGCGATGGACGTGGCATTTTCTATATCGTTGGCGGCACCACTGGTAAAGGTGTCAAAAACGATCTCCTCAGCAGCACGTCCACCCATGTAGGTGACGATCTTGGCAATGAGCTCGTCCTTGGTCTCCAAAAACTTCTCCTCCTCGGGAGTCTGAAGAGTATAGCCCAGGGCACCCATGGTACGGGGCACGATAGTTATCTTTTGAACGGGCTCGGCATTCTTCTGGAGTGCGGATACCAGAGCATGTCCCACCTCATGGTAGGCTACATGCCGGCGCTCCTTCTCACTCATGGCACGATCCTTTTTCTCCTTGCCACCCACAGCCACCAGCTCAAACGCTTCAAAAAGGTCGCTCTGGTTGACAAACTTCCTGTCATGCTTGACAGCGATTATGGCAGCCTCGTTGATTATATTGGCCAGGTCGGATCCCACCAGTCCTGCAGAAGCCAGGGCCAGTGCATCCAGATCCACAGTCTCATCCATGGCCACATCCTTACTGTGGACCTTCAGGGTCTCCAGACGTCCCTTCATATCAGGACGGTCCACAATGATACGCCTGTCAAAACGGCCGGGACGCAAAAGCGCCTTGTCCAGAACCTCAGGCCGGTTGGTAGCCGCCAGTATCATCAGACCCTTTGAACTCTCAAAACCGTCCATCTCAGCCAAAAGCTGGTTCAGCGTCTGCTCACGCTCATCATTGCCGCCTCCGAATCTGGAATCACGGCTCTTTCCGATGGCATCTATCTCGTCGATAAAGATGATACAGGGCGCCTGCTTGTTGGCCTCCTTGAAAAGGTCACGGACACGGGAAGCACCCACGCCCACAAACATCTCTACGAAATCAGATCCTGCCAGTGAGAAGAAGGGAACTCCCGCCTCACCTGCCACGGCCTTGGCCAGAAGGGTCTTACCTGTACCGGGAGGACCCACCAAAAGCGCACCCTTGGGCAGCTTCGCACCTATCTTGGTGTACTTTTTGGGATTGTGCAAAAAGTCCACCACCTCCTGGAGAGATTCCTTGGCCTCGTCCTGTCCTGCCACATCTGCAAAGCTGACACCGGTACTCTTTTCCACATAGACCTTGGCGCCGGAGCGTCCCATCGAAAACGGACTGCCTCCACCCATATTCCTCATCACCAGACCGAATATACCCCAGATGATCAAAAGGGGCAAAACGATGCTCAAGATATTATAGATAATGGTTGTCGCCACGTTACTGGAACCGCGGTTGATCTCAACATTGTGTCTCTTAAGCAGAGGCAAAAGCTGCTCATCGTTGAGGTAGCCTGTGTAGTAGGTCACTGTATATTTCTGTCCCGTCTGCCGCTCAAAGCTGTTGGCAAAATTATCTGTCTCCTGACCTTCTTTTCTGAACTTGGACTCGGGCTTTAAGGTGATGGTGATAGTCTCGCTGGTGATCTCCACCTTGGATACCTGATCCTCCTCCACCAGCTGCAAAAACTCCGAGTAGGTGATCTGCTGCTTTTGTGATGTGCCTGCACTGTTCCAAAACCATGTGGTAATGAAAAGTGCGATCAGTGAAAACAATGCCAGCATAAAAAGCGGCTGGCGGTGCTTGTTATTATTGTTGTCACCGCCGTAATTGTTGTTATCGTTCATTTACTCTGTCTGCCTTTCTTCGTCCCCCTGTTCTGCTATGGGACTGTTATCTTCTGAGGAATTGGACTCCTCCATAAGCTTTTCCGTAATACCGTTGATGTCATTGTATCCGTCCACAACTATGTCCAGACTGCCATTCAGGTTCTGTATGCTTGCGGATATCTCTTCCATGGCCGCCGATGTGGACTCTATGTTGGCACTGATGTTGTTGGCATCGTTAAGGGTATGGTTCAAAAGCTCCTCCAACTCTCTGGCCTTATTCTCGATATCCTTTGCATGGGTGTTGAGCTCCTCAGTGTTCTCTGCAATCTCCCTGAACGCATTGTCCACCTCCTCGGCTCCCGCGGTGCACTCATCAACAGACTGCTGCCCCGCCTCTATCTCCCTGCGCACCCTCTCGGTCTGGGCATTGATGCCCTCCAGGATATTATGGATCTCTGTGGTAAACTTGGCGGAGTCATCCGAGAGATTCCTGATTTCGGAAGCAACCACCGCAAAGCCCTTGCCATGCTCACCTGCCCTGGCTGCCTCTATACTGGCGTTCAGGGACAAAAGGTTGGTCTGGGATGTGATCTCGTCAAGGGTCTGAAGTATCTCCACTATCTCATTGGTAGCTGCACCCAGCTCACCCACGGCGGTACCCACTTCATCCATGCGCACCTTCAGATCCTCCATCTGCTGTGTCAGCTCTGCTACCTGACGTCCGCCCTCTGCCACCTTTTTGCTGTTGGCTCCGGAAGCCGCCGCCATCTCCATACTGGTCTCGGTGACCGTCCTGACCTGATCTACGCTGCCTGCCACCATGGTGCGGATCTCATCCACCTCATTAACCTCGTTGGCTGCGCTTCTGGTAACATGCTCCGTAGCCTCTGCGATCTGCTGGGAGATCTGGTTGGACATGTTGATGGACTCGTCAATCTTTTTACTGGTATTGCCTAAAACGTTCACCGACCGTGAGATATGTCCCACCAGTGTCTGTGCCTTTTCCTTCTGTCTCTCGCTCTCCTCACCCTTTTCCTGTATGTATTCGATCTGCTGCCTGGACATCCGGCACAGGGAAACATATACTATCATGGCACTGATGATGTAGGTGATGCTGATCACCAGGGCATCCAGTCCCCATGACTCCGAAAGCCTCTTTTCTCCCACATGGAAGTAGAAAAAGATCATGCATCCCGCCGAGAGTATACACTGCAAAACAATGGGTCCTATGCTCTCATACAAAACCACTAAAAAGATGGCCAGAAAGAACATTAAAAAGTTGGTGGTGCAGGGCCACATCTTCATCAGCATACATGACAAAAACGTCATCAGCACGACCATCATATACATCATGGGTACCGGCGATATCTTTTTGGATAAAAAGTAAAGTATCCCCGTCAGCACCAGTGCTGCAACCACCATGCCCACCATGGTGGCCGGTGCCACGAAAAACGCATTGGCTACCGAACGCAGAGCTATGCATATGAACATGGAAATGATGAAAGCCTGGTTCTTTCTCCTGATCAGTTCAATGTATCCCATATATTATTTCCCCCTTTGAAGGATCCTTAGCTTTGATGACACCTTCGTCATTCTGAGGGCTTTTGAAGTAAACACACTTCGCATGACAACAACTGCTCCAGGAATCCTATAGATTATATCATATTATCTACATCCCAATCAAATCATGGATCTGAAATGATATGTTCAGCCTGTAATCACCCTTTGGCCTGGGCATCGTGATAAGTACGGCCCTCTTGTCCGGGTCATAATACCATGCCCTTTCCTTTTCATCCACAGCCGCGTAAAAGTCCGGAGCATACAGCTTTTGTTCCAGCCTCCACTCTCCTGCATATACCGCCATGGGCGCTGCCTTTTCACAAAAAACGGTATAGAGGATATCCTCGGTGAAGGTGGCGTAGCTGCCCTCTCTTTTAACATCCAGGACTATCTCCGAATCAAAGCCGCCGGATATCGTCATGGTGCTGCGCAAAAAGACTCCGTCCTCATGATCCATGGTCTCCCCGTCGTCCTCGTAAAATGTGTGGACATCATAATTCTCCACTGACCGGGGGTAAACATATGCCAAAAGCTTTTTGGGCTCCAGCGAACCCACAGCCCTGTCCTCGTTTCCAAAGCCAATGCCTCTTCCGGATCCCTCCAGAACCGGCATATCCTCAGCCTCAGTAAAAACTCCTCCCCTGCAGATGAACATGGGGATATCCGATATGGTCACCGGCAGAACGCTGCATGTCCCGCCCTCGTATCTCTCATAGGTCTTCAGGTCTATAAAATCATCTCCCTCAGGGAAGTATATCTCTATCCCCTCGGCCCCCTTGGTCACCACAGGCGCCACCATAAGTGAGTCACCCATCATGAACTGAACGGCCTCATCATAGACCTTCGGATCATCCTGATATTTGTATAAAAGAGGTCTCATCACCGGAGATCCGTCCGTATGAGATCTCTCCATCAGGGAGTAGATATAGGGCAACAGCCTGTAGCGCAGCCTAATGGCCTCGCGGATCTCTTCCCTGATTCCCTCGTACATCCAGGGCTCTGTCACGGTATTGTCCGTATTGCAGGAGTGAATGGAAAATCTGGGCATGAATACGCCCATCTGCACCCATCTGACGAAAAGCTCGGGCTCGGGCACCGGTCCGTGGAAGCCTCCAATATCACAGCCCTGGTTGGCCACCCCGGAAAGTCCCATGCCCAGAATGGTGCCGATATTGTACTGGAGTGCTTCCCAGCAGGTCAGATTATCTCCCGCCCAGGTGGAAGCGAATCTCTGTATCCCCGCGCCTCCCGCACGACATACCACAAAGGGTCTTTTGCGGGGATCCTTTTTCAAAAGAGCCTCATAGGCCAGCCTGCACATGATATTGGCAGTTACCGCACGGTATCCCGCCAGTCTCTCGGGATGTCCCTCGGCATCCACAATGGCGTCGTCATCTATGACGCTGTCCACTTCACAGTTGTCATTCCACACGGAATCTATGCCGTATTCCAGAACATTCTCGGTCAAAAGCCTGCTCCAGATCTCCCTGTTTTTTTTCGAGGTAAGATCCGCAAAATATCCCTGTCCGCCCCACCAGAAGCCGGTCTCAGGCGACTCGCCATACTGGTCTTTGATAAAAAATCCCTCATCCTTCAGCTCTGAGAGCATGGGATGGACCTTTAAAAACCCGGGCTTGACATTTGCACTGATCCTGACGCCCTTGTTTTTCATCTTTCTTACAAAGCCCGCCGGATCCGGAAATCTGTCACTGTTCCAGGTAAATACGCAGCGCTTGTTGTCTGCCTGGGTGGTGTATCCGGAGGAGAGCATGAAGCCCGTCATGGTCACCCCCTCCTCGGCCGCTCTGTCCACAAAGGTCAGTACGGCCTCATCACTCTTTTCAGGCAGCTCCGAGTAGTACATGGAGGATCCCAGATAGCCATATGCATATTTGGGAAAAAGCGGCTGCCTGCCGGTAAGATATGTAAAGGACTCCACCACATCGGATATGGCAGGCCCTGCAATAAAAAAGTAATCCAGCTTGCCTGCATCGGCAGTATAGGTATAGTGCTCAGGGAAATAATTGCATTTCCCCCTGCCCATGTCAAACTCCGCAGGACTCATGTTATGATAAAACATCCCGCTGGCGATCCCGGTCTTTTCATTCAATCTGATAAAAAAGGGAATGTGCTTGTACAGAGGATCCGTTTTCTCCGGATCATATCCCATGGCGTCACTGGGGTACATCCTGATCCGGTCCCCGTATTTGTTCAGGCTTCCCGTCTTTTCTCCGAAGCCGTAGAACCTGTCTCCCTCAAAAATACGTCCCCGGTGATGCCTGCGCAGATTGCCGTCCTTGTAGTAGGATGCTCCGTAAATATCCTCCGCCAGCACTCTGCCATCCACATCAGAAAACTTAAGTCCAAAGTTTTCCCTGTCAACCGCCACTCTAACCGAGCAGCCCGGGGCAGACAGCGACAATACTCCATCCTCCTCGGATACCTCCGGGACAAGAGGCGTGATGTGCCTCCTCATGTCGCCGAAAAATGCATCCCCGTCATCCTCCCATGCCGTAGTGACAAGGTTGTATGAAAGCTCACGATAGTCCTCGTCAAAGGATGTGACTACGCGGACTGTGTTTTCATTTATAAAAAACACGAAAAGCTTTGTACCATCGGTACAAAGCTTGACGGAGTCAGCTCCTGACTCATATGATAATAATCTTTTAGCCGAAATCATCCTATATCATACTCCAGTCTACAGAAGTTTTTCGTACTCATCGGCGCTCATGGGCTTATGGAAGAAGTAGCCCTGCCCGTAGGTACATCCCTGGGAGATCAAAAAGTCTACCTGCTCCTGGGTCTCTATACTCTCAACTATGGTGGATATATCCAAAAGCTTGGCCATGTTGAGCACTGCCTCCAGGATACTCTTTTCGGACTCGTCACCGGAAACCTTGACATCCAGGTACTTCATGTCGATCTTTACCATGTCGACTGACATCTCCCCGAGAGCATTAAGGGATGCATAACCGCTGCCGAAATCATCTATGATCACGGTGAAGCCCGCATCTCTGAGCTTGTCTATCTCCGTGGCCACCTTGTCATCCTCGGAAGCAAAATCGGACTCGGTGATCTCCACCTCCAAAAGATCGTGGTCCAGTCCGTATTCATCCATGCATGATACCAAAAATCTGGTAACGTCCATGGTGTAGATATCTGCACGGGACAGATTGATGGACAGAGGCAGCACATCCTTGCCGTCCCTCTTTGTCTCGCCCATAAATATCACCACATTCTCCCAGATCTTGCGGTCTACAACGGATACAAAGCCCGTCCTCTCCAGCTCAGGCATAAACCTGCCGGGGCTGACCAGTCCGTCCTCGAAATGGTTCCATCTGATCAGAACCTCCGCTCCGGCCACCTCGCCGCTGACCAGGTCAACCTTGGGCTGCAGGTAGTAGATAAACTCCCCTGCATCCAGTCCCCTCTTGACGTCTGACAAAAACTCATATTCATTCTTGGTCTCCGTCCCCATAATGGGCTGGTACTCCGCTATATGCCTGGAATAGTCATCATGTACGGAAGAAAGGGCGATCACTGCCTTTTTGTATATCTCGGAGACCTCCTCGGTGAGATCCTCCACCTCGTACAGTCCCACCTTCACTCCGAAGCCGGAAAAGATCTCATTGTTCTCCATGGCACGGGTGAGGCGCTTTTCGAACTCATCCACGGCAGCCTTTTTGTTGGGGCATAAAACCGCAAAATCATCGCCACCCAGATAACCGGCTATACCGCCATGCCTGTGGGTGAATTCCTTGAGGTAGTTGCCCAGGGCGCGCAGATAACTGTCTCCCCTGTCCCAGCCGTAAAAATGATTGTAAAGCTTGAAATGGTCGATATCCAGAGCGATCATCCATAGCTTTTCGCTGCGATGGCTCCGAAGAAGTGTATATACATTGTTGAAAAATGCCTCCTTGAACTCGAGGCCCGTAAGCTCATCCACCTTTCTGTCGTCAGCCACAAACTGGCGATCTACAAGCTGTACCAGCTCCTTTTGCTTTTCAAAAAGAGCGATGGTGGTGAGCACCCTCCGAAGAACTATACGATCCATGAAGGGGCGGGAAATAAAGTCAATGGCCCCCAGGTCAAAAGCATGCTCGATATTTCTCTCATCATTGTCAGAAGAGATCATGATGACCGGAAGATAATCCGTCATATGCTTTTTGCGCATGAACTCCAGCACATCAAAGCCGTTCATCCCCGGCATGATAAGATCCAGCAGAACAATATGGATATCATAAAAATGCTCCATGATGTAGTCGCAGGCCTGCTGACCGTCCTCGAACTCGATCACCTCAGCTCTGTCACTGAGTATATCCCTGAGTATCTGGCGATTGATCATGGAATCGTCCACCACCAAAACCCGGTATCTCTTTGTCACGTCCATATTCCTTCCCCCGTCAAACTGATTTATCGGGCTCAAGCCCCGAAAAATGGCGTCATTTACCCCTCTTTTTTGAGGGATAATAACATAATACTACTTATCATAAGAAATTACCACTAAAAATTCTTGACACATGGCTCGGATAATAAGAAAATAGAGGTGTGGCTATTCTGTTGATATTGCTGTTCATTCGGGAAAGTCACACAGGCAGGGGGGATTTCAGGTAATATGGACAGTATGTCTTTCAGGAGAAACGTGCATCACATGTTGTTGCTTATCACGCTTGTGGTTGTGATAGGTGATGTGTTTATACTTTTCCTGTCCCGCACCATCGCCCTCAGCACCGAGGACACCTACGCCAACCTTTCAGACAGCTGGTATCCCGCAGGTAATTACGGGATTGCCGATGAGCCTATTTCCCATACCATAGATCTCAAAAAGTATTCATCATATTTTGTACACATCAACATCCCCAATGATTTTCCCATCAAGAGCCGCAGCTGCATCACCTTTACTTCTTATGCCTGCGCCTTTGATGTTATCGTGGACGGCAGGATCATATACAGCTACGGCAAGGACCGCCTCCGTCAGAAAAAAATGATCCCCCGCAAAACTCACTACGTCTGCATTCCCGAGGATGCTGCCGACAGGGATGTCCGCATCTCCTTCGTGGCAGGCAGGGACGGAGGTTCCGTTCTTACGGACGGCAGCTATTTCGGTGAGATAGACGTTCTCGCCAGAGTCTTCACCATCAAGCGCGGCTATGCTTTCATCATCTGCGCATTTTTCATCAGCTTCGGCACCCTTCTGATCCTTTTGGCGGTGCTCACCGGCAAGCTTCGTATACAGATCACCGGCCCCACCATAGCCCAGGCCCTTTTGCTTATCGACCTGGGAGTTTACATCAGCTGTTACAATGATACCATGTCATATTTCTTCAGGGACGATGTGGGGTGTACCTTTGTTGAGTACGTTTCCCTTTTTGCCCTGCCGTTTTTCATGCAGGTAGTCATCATTACCAACCGGGCCAACCACGTGAGGCCCTGGCACTGGGCTATCACGGCCTTTGACATTTTCGTGGTCATCCTGGCTGTTATCCTGCATCTGACAGACACCATACACCTTACCACCATGAACAACTACATCCATATTTTCATGGGAGCCCATGGTGTTTACACCGTCCTGTGGCTCAGATATGTGAACCTCAGAGAACGCAAGACCTCCCGGTCATATCTGTACGCAGATGCGGCCATGGAGACCGTAGATTACGGTATCCTGGGACTTCTCATCCTCAGTCTCATAAATCTGGTGTTATGGAACATGGGCATCTATCGTCTGGACGTTTTGAACTCTGACGTTAAGGGTAACTTTATCATCCTGGGCGCCCTGGTTTTCTCCAGCTGCGTCATCCTGTCCTACCTCTATCACAGTCTCGGCATAACACATGAGGACGAGATTAAAAAGAGCCTCACAAACGCTGCCTATACCGACGAGCTTACAGGCCTCAACAACAGAGCCTACTGCGATATCCTCATCGGCTCCCGTGACCACGGAGACTGGAAGGGCAGCCTCATTTTTCTGGATCTGGACGGCCTCAAGCTCATCAATGACACCGGCGGACACGAGGCCGGAGACAGATATATCAAGGCCTTTGCGTCCACCATTCGCTCCGTTTTCCCTGATGAGGTGATCATCTGCCGCATGGGCGGAGATGAGTTTCTGGTGATAATTCAGGATGTGGATTCTGCTGCATGTAAAAAGGCCGCAGAGGATATAGATGTGGCAGTCAATACATATAATGCTGAAAACAGGGACACTCCCATCCTCTATTCGGTGGGTATGTCGTCCTATGATTCCGACAATACACTTAATCCCATGGAGCTGTTCAGACTCGCCGACGAGCGCATGTACATCATGAAGGACGAGCACCACAAGCAGGGGAAAGGAGGCAGGGTATGACACTCAGACAAAATATACGTTTACCCCTCCTCTTGCTTTCAGTGATCCTGATAGTGATCGTCACCGGCATATCAGAGCACAGCTTCAGGTTCTTTTCCCAGGAGGCCGGTATTTTCGACAACACCTGGATGATCAGTCTCAACGGCAAGTATCTGGGTCAGAGCTCCAGCGAAGACGTCATGTCTGACTACAACCTGAGCCTGAAGCGGGGAGATGTTTTGGCCATCTATACGGTTCTGCCCGATCTGGGAGATCTGGATTTCCCTACCCTGTATCTCCAGAGCAGATACAGCGGCCTCAACATCTATCTGGACGGTAATTTCTACAAGTCCTACAATATGGTGGACTTCCGGAACAACCGTTATATCGGCCGCAATAACTACATGATCTCCCTGCCCAGGGACTACGCCGGCAAGATCCTCCGCCTGGAGATCTTTACCGCCAAGGACGGCATCCGAGAGACGGTTACCCATACCACACTGGGTGAGTATCTGGATCTTGAGGGACTTTACATACGCAGATACATGGCGCCGTTTTTAACCGGTTCGGCCATGATAGTCCTGGGTATCCTTATGATGCTTTTGTCTGCGCTTTTGCTTCCCTTCAGACATGAGATAGCCTTTAATCTGTACGTGGGAGCGCTGTTTACCACCATCGGCATGGGGCTCCACAGCTACTACGGCATCACATCCTTGTATATCAACATCACCCACGAGACTGAGATATTTGAGGCCATGCTGCTTTTGATGGTACCTCTTCTGATGCTGTATCTGGACATGCTTTTCCACTTCCCCATCAAGAAGGCTTATTATACCATCATGGGGCTGTCCTTTATATACTTTTTGATCAGAGTATATCTGCATGTGAAAAAGACCCTGTATCTGGGCTTTTCCAAGGAACCCGCCCTTTTCCAGCGGATCTCCGGCATACCGAACTTCGAGCACTTTATGATGATAATCGTTTCATCTACCGCCATGTTCTTCCTGCTTTCGGGTCTCTACCGGTTCTTCAGGGCGTCCTCCTCCTCCATCGACAACAGCGTGGAGTATGGACGACTGACCCAGGTAGCCTACGAGGATCCCCTGACAGGCCTGATCAACCGAGGCGGCCTGTCCCTGGAGTTTGATAAATATGACAGAGACGGTCTGGACTATTACATCATACACTTCGATGTGAACGATCTGAAAAAGACCAATGACGCCTATGGCCACCAGACAGGTGACCTGCTGCTTAAGTGCTTTGCCAACGGGCTGGATCAGGTATTCGGAAAGACCGGCGTAGCCAGCCGGCAGGGTGGTGACGAGTTTACCGTGCTGTTGCGCACAAAGGGCGAGCAGGTCATCAAGACCATGTTTGAAAAACTGGATGCATGCCTGGATGAGGAATCCCAAAGGGTGGGACTGCCCACCACCATCCGAGCAGCCCACGGCTATTCCTTCCGCGCCAATTTCAAGACCATCCATGAGGCTTCCATGGCGGCAGATATGCATATGTACGAGTGCAAACGCCGGATGAAAGAGGAGCAGTCGCAGTCAATGTGAGCTTCATATAAAAAAGAGGTTGGAGTAAAAAAAGGTCACGTAGCCTGACGTTTGTCGTCCGGCGGTGACCCCTTTTTTAGTCCAACCGAAAATATGCTGTTACTTGTCCCAGATAGAATTGATCTTCATGCCGGCTGCACGCCTCTTAACCTCAGCCCAGAACTCCTCCTCCGGGACCTCGTTATTCTTCTCCAGCAGATAATCAAACATCATCCCCAGCACGTTGCTGCGCTGCTTTTCATCCTCCACATATTTATCCAGATTACCGGAGGCATCCGCCAGTCTTTTTATGATAGCCTCCATGCAGTCGGGGATCATCTTGTCGATCTCCCCTCGCACATAGGCAGAAGCTGCGGGAGCCTTCTCCGCTGAGGTGATGCCCACCACCAGATCTCCCTTCTTGCACAGCTCAGGAAAATCAAAATCGCTCATCTCCAGATGCCCCACAACGTGGACCCGGATACCCTTGTTCTTACAGAGCTGCTGGGCAAACCTGTCACTTGTATCGTTGTCCGTGGCTATGATGGCTATATCTATGCCCTCCGCATCGGGAGCAGCAAAGATCTTGCTTTTGACCTCCACGTCCTTGGGAACGGCAAAGACCATATCCTGGGCGATGATAGTGATGTTGTGTGTGAAGCGGTACAGCTTGAAAAACTTTTCCTTGGCAGCATACCCGCCACCCACGATTGCTATACGCTTGTCCTCGATATCTTCAAAAAACGGAAATAATACCATTATGCTGTAATCTCCTTCAAAAGAGCCTCAAAAGCGGGCTGATCAGCCGGTGTTCTGCGTGTCTTAAGGGTTACTACCGTGTCACAGATGGTGATGTCCTTCATGGCCTCAAGATGCTCACGCATCTTCTTTGCTGCAGCGGGAGCCCATGAGCCGTTTTCGATAAGGCCGAACTTCCTGTTCTGGAAGTTTTTGATCTCAAGGTGATAGAGCAGATCCTCCATAGGCGGGAACAGAACTCCGTCATAGGTGACTGCCGCAAGCACTATCCTGTCATACTGGAAGCACTTCTCCACTGCCTCTGACACATGCTCCCTGGTAAGGTCGAGAGTCTTGACCTTCTCGCCTGCCGCCTCCAGCTCCTCAGCAAAGCGCAGAGCCGCTTCCTTGGTATGTCCGTGAACGGAAGCATAGCAGATGAGCACTCCGTGGAATTCGGGCCTGTAGCTGCTCCAGAGATCATACTTTTCAATATAGGGTGTCAGATCCCCGGTAAGCACCGGTCCATGAAGAGGGCAGATGATGGAGATATCCAAAGTGGCAGCCTTTTTCAAAAGTGCCTGAACGGAAGCGCCGTACTTACCCACGATATTGAGATAGTAATGGCTGGCCTCCTGCTCCCAGGGCACGTTGTTGCAAATGGCACCAAAGGTCCCGAAGCCGTCTGCAGAGAAAAGCACCTTCTCACTCTGCTCGTAGCTGACCATAACCTCAGGCCAGTGCACCATGGGGGCCATGAAAAACTGGAGTGTATGTGATCCCAGCTCCAGGGTGTCTCCCTCAGCCACACCTGTGATCCGTGACTCATCTATGTCAAAGAAATTGGGGAGCATCCCCTTTGCCCTGGCAGAGCATATGATCTGCATGGAAGGGAACTTCTCTGCGAGAGCTCCGATGGATCCCGAATGATCCGGCTCCAGATGGTCCACCACCAGATAGTCAGGCTGCCTGCCCTCCAAAGCCTCGTGAACCTTTTTGAGCCACTCCTCGGAACCTCTGCGGTCAACAGTGTCCATGATGGCGATCTTTTCATCCATGATCACATATGAGTTGTAGGATATGCCCTCCTCCATGGGATACTGGCTCTCGAAAAGATCTATGGTAGTATCGTCAACTCCCACATATTTGATAGTGTCTGTAACCTTCATCCTAAAATCCCCCTTTTCTTAATTGAGCTTGAATGATATGCCACTAGTGATATTATCCCTGCGCCTCTCGGCTCTGTTCTCGTTCATACGGGCCTCTGCCAGCTCCAGCATCTGATGGATGTCACCCGCCTCGGAATAGACGGCTGCTCCCGCCGATACTCCCGGAGCCAGATGGGGCTCGGTCATATAACCTACCTTATTAAGTGCCAGATCCAGTCTGGATAAAAGTATGTCAACCTGTGACAGCCACTGTATCTGATGCAGCACCAAAAACGTATCCGAACCCAGCCTGGAGATGATGCCTCCGGTACCCAGTGTCTGGGAGAAGCACTCCGCCACGTCTACCAGCAGTTCCTCACCATACTCCTTGCCATACTTTTCCACTGTCTCATGGAAATTATCTATATCCAGATATATGCATGTGAAATCCAGATCCCTCAGGCGGTATGCGTCCTCGTATACCAGCATCTCGTCCATGATCCCCACCTGGTTCACCAGACCTGTCAGACCATCCCTTTTACTCTCAGGCGAAATGGGCGGCTGCCCGGTGACCTCCTCGGTCACATCCACGAAAAAGCCTACCAGCCCTGCGATGTTGCCCTGATCATCATGGATGGGGGTCTTGGTGGCACGGATGTGATGCACCTCATTTTTTACGATGCACATCCCCTCGGCATTACTGATGGTAACGCCCTCATTGAGCACCCTCAGCTCATCATTCTGATAGGGAAGGGGATCTATGTGCCAGCCCATGTCCTCATCGGTTTTGCCCACAATGGCACTCTCGTCATCAAATTCGTAAAAGTCCAAAAAAGCCTTGTTGGCACCCACGAATCTACGATCCACATCCTTCCAGAACAGCTTGATATGGTCCTGGTTCATAAGCGCGTCCAGCAGATTGATCTTGGAATATTCCATGCTAATCTCTCCTTCGACCAAATAATAACACTAATCGTAATAATTGTAAAATAGAGGCTGCCGCACTTGCAACGTATGTCATGGCCGCTGCCCCCAGAACCTTTTTGGTATATCTGTGTTCCTCGGAGTCCAGGATGCCGATCTCCTGAAGGATACTGTCTGCGCGGCGGGATGCATTTATCTCCACCGGCAGGGTGATGATCTGGAAAAGCACCGAAAATGAGAAAGCCAGTATGCCTATTTCTATGAGGATGTGGCTGGTGTTTCCATTGAAAAGCAAACCTATTATAATAAGGGGCCATGCCATGGTGGAGCCTATATTGGCGATAGGCACCAGGTTGGTCCTCATGATCAGGGGCACATAGCCCACATGATGCTGGATCACATGACCGCACTCATGGGCCGCCACTGACACCGCAGCCACGCTGGATGAACCGTAGACTGCGTCAGACAGGTTCACCGTCATACTCCTGGGATCGTAGTGATCGGTCAGTTCTCCGGCCACATGTCTGATCTTTACATCGTTGATGCCGGCGTGACGCAATATCCTTTCCGCCGCCTCCGCCCCTGTCATGTTGGTGCGGCTTCTTATCTTGGAATACTTTTTGTAAGTTGTCTTTACACTGGCTGATGCCAAAAGACAGATGAGCGCTCCGATAAGGACCAGGATGTAAGTCCAGTCCCAGTAAAAACCGCCATATCCGTATCCGCCATAATAACCTAAATCGTACATGCTTTCCTCCTGTAAAGATCCTTCGCTACGCTCAGGATGACAAACACGGGAATCTCATTGAATTTATTCTAAATTCAATGAGCAGCATTCTGAGGGCGAAGCCCGAAGAATCTTATTATTTAAATGTATCCGCTGTCACCTTCTCCAGGTCCACCCCGGAGGTCTCCTTCACCTTGGTCATCAGGATGATGAGAGAAATGACCATGAAGGGGATACATATGATCATAAACAGCGCATCCATGGGGACTATGTCAAGAGCATTGATGCCCAGGAACGCAAACTGCCCGATAAACATACCTGCACCTATCATTACCGAAATGGTGCCCATGACCGATGATCTCATACCCGAGGGAGATGACTCCGCCGGCATGGTAAGGATCAGTGTATCACTCATGGACCACAGCCCCCCGATAGAGCATCCGTAACCGATGGCTGCCACCACGGGACCCAGGCCCAAACGACAGGCCATCACAAAGAGCAACAGGCCCACTATCGCAATGGAGCCCAAAAGCAGGCATACCTTTTTTCTCCCCAGCTTATCCGAAAACATCCCGGCGAGAATGGTCATGATACCATTGAAGAAGGGATATATCACCAGCATGGTGGCCACCATCTCCGTACCCATGGCACCCTCCAGGACCGTTGAATAATAGGATGTATAAAAGGTGGTTGCAAAGAAAACAAAGCCTGCGATAAATATCCACCTAAGCTGCTTGTTGGCGAAAATAAAATGAATGGCCTTGAAGACGCCACCCTCCTCGGAGGTAGCATTTTTAGCATCCTCTTCAGCCTTGGCCGCACGCTCCTCGGGAGTCATGCGAAGATATCCTCTCCTCTGCTCCAGAAAAACGGGAGTCTCCCTGACGCAAAAGTAGGAAAGCCCGCCGATGACCACAGCCGCCACAACGGGAATGAAATAAACCATCCTCCAGGAACCCGGATCGGAGTCGTTTAAAAACATCTTGGAAAACACACCAATCAGAGATACGCTCATGAGTGCTACGCCCTTGGCAATGAAGCTGTAGGTAGCCCTCTTTTCCTTGGGAGCCGTCTCCATGATGTAGAGCACCTGCATGTCGTTGGGTGTGAAAAAGAGCATGCATACCATCCCGACGATATACTGCACCACACCGGTGGATGTCATGACCACCAGCATACCCAGACCCATGCCTATGGTGTTGATCATCAAGAATATGCGGCGACCAAAGCGGTCCGCCAGTGCCTTGTAAAATGGTGTGATCACCATGAGCAGAGTGGATATCTGCTGTATGGGGGCCACAAGATTGAATGCGGATTTATACTCCGCAGAGTCGACGCTCCGCGAAGTGATGTTAAAAAGATCAAATAATACATACGGCTGCATGGCCGCGTTCATGTTGGATGTGATCTCGTCGACGATGTAGATTATGGTCAGCACCGTCATTATGATACCGAGATAATGCAGCGGCAAAGGCTTGGCCGCTATCTTATCCAGCTTTTCCAGTTCCTTCTTTTCTTTTTCAAGCTGCCTGGTGTCCATTGGGCTATACTCTCTCCTGTAAAAATATTCTCCGTAGCTGTATCTACCGACTATTCCTCATAATGAAACTATTATAATACAATCCCTCTGTCATTTCGATATTTTTTTAAGCTCCTGGTTCAGTCTCCCCAAGGGCAGTCCCACCACATTGAGATACTCTCCTGAGATGCTCTCCACCAAAAGGGCTCCCCTGCCCTGGATGCCGTAGGCTCCCGCCTTGTCCAGGGGCTCTTTCGTAGACACATAAGCCTCTATCTCCTCATCGGAAAGCTCGTAAAATGTCACGTCGGTAACGGAGTGAAAGGTCACATGCTCCCGCTTTCCCTGATCCTCAGGCTTTATCAGGGTAACTCCCGTCACCACCTGATGAGTGACGCCGGACAGTTTTTTAAGCATTGCCCTGGCATCTGCCTCATCTGCAGGCTTGCCCATTATCTCACTACCGAGGGCCACCACCGTGTCGGCTCCGATAATGATACTCTCCGGATGACTGTCTGCCACCGCCATTGATTTTTTCAGTGACAGGGCCTCCACCAGCCCCACGGGATCGTCGATGCCCACATTTTCGTCCACATCTGCGGCATCAACTATATACTCAAGGCCGCCCTGGGTCAGTATCTCACGACGCCTGGGAGAATTGCTGGCTAAAACCATCGCTGTATCACCCATATTATATCGCCTCCAGGGCCTGGGCGATGTCCTCCACGATATCGTAGATGTGCTCGATACCCACGGAAAGACGGATGAGGTCCGGAGCTACTCCTGCTGCCACCAGCTCCTCGTCCGTCAGCTGACGATGGGTAGAGGATGCGGGATGGAGAACGCAGGTATGGGCGTCTGCCACATGAGTGGCTATCATGGCCACCTTCAGATTCTTCATAAATGTCTCGGCTGCTGCCCGGCCGCCCTTTACTCCAAAGGAGATGACTCCGCAGGTGCCGTGAGGCATATACTTTTTGGCTCTCTCATAGTACTTGTTGGAAGGAAGTCCGGGATAATTGACCCATTCAACCTTGTCGTGGCCCTCAAGGAATTCTGCCACCTGCTGTGCGTTTTCACAATGGCGCTCCATGCGCACTGCCAGGGACTCTATCCCTAAGTTCAAAAAGTATGCGTTCATGGGTGCCTGGATGGAACCGAGGTCACGCATGAGCTGTGCGGTACACTTTGTGATAAAAGCGCCTTCCTTGCCGAACCTCTCAGCATAGGTGATGCCATGGTAGCTCTCATCGGGAGTGGTCAGCCCCGGGAACTTGTCTGCATGGGCCATCCAGTCAAACTTGCCTGAGTCCACGATACAGCCGCCTACAGTAGCATCATGTCCATCCAGGTACTTGGTGGTGGAATGGATGACGATGTCGGCGCCGTGCTCGAAGGGCCTGCAGTTAACCGGTGTAGCAAAGGTATTGTCCACGATCAGGGGTACACCATGGTCGTGAGCCGCTTTGCTGAACTTATCGAAATCAAAAACCGTCAGCGCAGGGTTTGCGATGGTCTCGCCGAATACCACCTTGGTATTTTCCTTGAATGCGGCATTGAGCTCCTCTTCGCTGATGTCGGGATCCACGAAGGTAAAATCGATACCCATACGTCTCATGGTCACATTAAAGAGGTTGAAGGTGCCTCCGTAGATGGCGCTGGAGGCAATAACATGGTCCCCTGCGCTTGCCAGGTTGAACACCGAGAAAAAGGATGCCGCCTGACCGGATGATGTAAGCATGGCTGCAGTGCCTCCCTCAAGGGCTGCTATCTTGGCTGCCACCATATCATTGGTGGGGTTCTGGAGTCTGGTGTAAAAATATCCGGACGCCTCCAGATCAAAAAGCTTGCCCATATCCTCGCTGGTGTCATACTTAAATGTGGTGCTCTGGATAATGGGGATCATCCTGGACTCACCGTTTTTGGGCTCATAGCCCGCCTGAATACATTTTGTTTCTGTTCTCATCATCTCTCCTCCTTCACGCACTCCAGTGCAGCTTCTATCACTTTGTCCATGTCGTAGTATTTATAGTGTCCCAGACGGCCGCCAAAGATCACATTTTCCTCCGCATCCGCCAGCTTCTTGTACTCCTCATATAGAGAATTGTTCTTTTCATTATTGACCGGATAGTAGGGCTCGACCCCCGGCTTCCATTCCGATGAATACTCACGCGAAATCACCGTCGTGGGCTGTGTACCGAAGTCAAAATGCTTGTGCTCTATGCAGCGCGTATAGGGCACCTCTGCCTCTGTATAATTGACGATGGCGCTGCCCTGGTAGTTTTCCATGGGAAGCTCCTCGGTCTCAAAGCGCACCGAACGATACTCCAGATTGCCCAGCTTCGCATCATAGTACTCATCTATCTGCCCGGTAAAGAGCAGCTTGTCATAGGAAATGGCCGTGCCGTTTTTCAGGGTGGTGTTGTAGTTACCCTCACCCTCAGTGGTGATACGGTCACGGATATCCAGATAGTCCTCTCCTGTGTAGGTGTCAATACCCTCCAGCATCTTCTCCACGATCTGAGTATATCCTCCCATGGGGATACCCTGATAGCGATCGTTGAAATAGTTGTTGTTGTAGGTAAATCTCAGAGGCAGCCTCTTTATGATAAAGGCAGGCAGCTCCGTGCATTTTCTGCCCCACTGCTTTTCGGTATAGCCCTTGATCAGTTTTTCATACACATCCCGGCCCACCAGTGACAGAGCCTGCTCCTCCAGGTTTTTTGGCTCGGTGATGTTCAGATCCGCGATCTGGGAGGCTATGATATCCTGTGCCTCCCTGGGGGTCTTGATATTCCACATCCTCGAGAATGTGTTCATGTTAAAAGGCAGATTGTAAAGCTCGTCCTTATAGCTTGCCACCGGCATGTTGATGAAGTTATTGAACTCCGCGAACCGGTTCACATAATCCCATATTTCCTTTTTGCTGGTGTGAAAAATGTGGGGCCCGTATACGTGCACGTCAATGCCAGACTGCTTTTTCGTATAGATGTTGCCGGCAATGTGATCACGCCTGTCGATGACACAGCACGTCCTGCCCTTCTGCTTCATCTCATATGCGAAAACCGCTCCGAAAAGCCCCGCTCCCACTATTAAATAATCGTATTTCATTCTTCCCTCCTAAAAAAGCACTCACTTCCGTAATTCTATCAAAATCAGCGCCACTTCGCCACCCTAAATCCCACATTTTACCCCAGATATCCTACTCCTTCGAAATACTCGGGGTGGGAGGTGTAGGTGCAGCCTGTCAGGGCGTAGCGCTTGTAGATCTTTAAAAGCACGTCCTCCATGGGTGCCCTGGGGATATACAGATCCGCCGGGCACTCCCGGGCAAATGTTCGCATGGGGCTCTTTCTGTATCGAAAGATCTCCTTAGGACCCACCATTTTTTTAAAGAGCCTCAGCTGGCTCTGGATCTCATCCTGCCGCAGATCCCTCAGTATCTGTCTGGCTTGCTCGGGTGCGATGAGCTGCCTGCTGCCGGACATCCCGGGGAGCATGGCCATCTCCAGCTGCACCCGCATCATGGAAAAAGCTGAAAACTCCGTGGTCATGGCGTCAGTTACTACTCCCTGACTGCGGACCGCACCCATGACAGAATCCGCCCTCAGCTGATAGTGATAGACCACCTCATTGGTATGAGCCACCCGGCCCTTGTTCATCAAAAGATAATTGAAGATGAAAAGACGGTCCTCGTTGTACCTGATATCCTCTGCAAAGCCCAGATTGAAACTTTCTATGAGGCTTCGCTTAAAGATCTTGTTCCACACATAGCCCTGATAAAGCTTCGTATCAAAGAGCCGTGCCAGCATATTCTCCCTGGCTCGCACCATCGGTTCCTCATTGCAGGTCTTGACCGCCGAACCGTCGGCAGCATCACTTATATCATATCCGCAGGCTGCCATGATGATGTCCGGGGAATTATCGAGAGCTCCCACCAGAGCCTCCACATATCCGGCATCTATCCTGTCATCCCCATCCGCAAAGATCACATATTCCCCGTGGGACTTTTTAAAGCCCAGATTCCTGGCCGCCGAGGCACTGTCCCCCTCCGTCTCCACTATCACCTCAACTGCGGGATAGGTCTGGCGCTCCAGATCGGATACCACCTGCTTTAAGTATTCATTTTCTTCCTTCACCGGTATTATCACCGAAACCAGTTTCTTGTCCATATTTTAATCCAGGTATCCTTCCTGCTTCAGCTGCATGAGCCCTGCCCCCGTGCGGCGGAAAAACCTCCTGATGGAAGCATCGGTATACAGTATCTTGTATATATATATCCCATCTTCGTTGTAGGTCTCCGTCAGCGTAAGCCACCTGTTGTCCACCTTTAGCTTCTTTTTGCTCACCACATAATTTGCCCCGGTCATTATCACATCCCGGTAAGCCAGTCTCACCGTGATGGAGTCCTGCTGGTCCAGCTCGAACCTGGTTCGCTTTTTCTTTGAAAAAACCATCCTCACATGGGCGTACCGGTTGTAGATCTTTTCGTATTTTCCTTTGGGGTCCAGCATACCATATAGGCGAAGGTTTGGCTCGGTATTCACAAAATTGACCGTGTCTGCACCACAGGCCGTGGTGAAGGAGGGCAGGATGATGGAATTATATGCCAGCACGTGGTTGTCCCCCTCCTCCAGGGCAATGTCGTGTATCTTTTCAAAAACCGGCTTTGAAAAGATGGCCTCATATCCGTATTCTATAGGCCGGATAAACATCCCCGTTATGATATCAAAAGTGATGATCAAAACCATGGCCGCTTTATAGATCTGCCAGGTGCGGTTGTCCGCCTTTCCCCGGTGCCGTGAGCTGGCCACCTCGGCAAAACCCTCTGCAGCATAGTCCCGCAAAAACAACAGGAAGAACAGCACATTGATATAGCCGATCACATCCACCGCCCGCCAGTCCGTGGATCTGGATATCAGCGTCACATATGCCACCGGCATGGGCAGTCCCGTGGTGCAGTACAATGTCAAAAATGCGGCGATGACCAGAAGCCCTGCCTCCAAAAATGACAGCCTCCTGTCGCGATACCATTTGTACAGGATCATCACGGTGGGGATAGGGAAAAAACTAATTATCGCCCCCGCCTCGCTGGCAGGATAGTCCTTTATAAATGCGTAGCCCAGAGCCGGGATATAATTAAAAAGCTTATACAGCGACATGCCACCCGCATCCGCCCGATCCCCGGGATATACGGTGTTGAACATGGTGACAAAATGACTCCAGTTTTTTGTTACGAAAAATGCCGCAGCCGCCACAACAGCCGCCAGAGCCACAAAAACCAGGGCCCATTCTTTTTTATCAAAGCATCTGATATTCTTCCTGTGCTCATATATGACCCAGGCAGCCAGCAGCAGTCCCACATATCCGAAGGGCACCTG
>JAILEN010000177.1 GCA_024687655.1 Lachnospiraceae bacterium
TACTTGCCGGATTGTCAGACGCAGAACGCACGCTTCATCAAAAAGGTCATGATCTTACAGAACTTCTTGTACATGACAATGAACGCGAATGGGGCTCCTGGAAGGACACCTTCAAAACCCGTTTCCAGGATGTCGGGATCAGGTTTATCCCCTTAAAGGACATAGGTTACGAAAGATATCAGATCTACTTCCCGGTAGAAGAATAAGCTTCGGGACGGGGTTATCGGTTCAGTTTTGAGCCCTTAATCCCGTCCCATTCAGTTCTTTGACTCTATCTAAAATAATAACAGACCGCACCGGCGCCTGCTGCCATCTTTGTTTCATGTGCAATCTTTGTAACAGGTAATAAACTCGGTTAAATCATCTGCTCAGATTCTTGCAAGATCACATCATTTGCAGGTTCAGGTTTTTCTTTTTCCGAATGAGAGTTCAAAAAGAAT
This sequence comes from Lachnospiraceae bacterium, assembly GCA_024687655.1. Lineage (GTDB taxonomy): Bacteria > Bacillota > Clostridia > Lachnospirales > Lachnospiraceae > JAILEN01. The sequence continues at coordinate 441 of JAILEN010000177.1, forward strand.
TCTGTGGTTTTGCTGCAAACTTTGGTCATTACCTTTTCCGATGGCAAGTGCTTACACTTGATCCTTACAAAGTGCATAGAGCAGTCAAATATCTCCCGCGCCCTTTTGAATACATTGTCCGCAGGAAAGAAAATATCATTATCCGATGCAATAATAAGAAGCGGCGACTTGATGCATTTAAGTTCCTCCTTCTTATATTCCCTTGGTGGACGCATTTCCATCTTAAATCCTGACATCATCAGATCGAAAAATCTCCGCCATATCTCATCGCCGTTTCCGCCCATGCAACGGATCACTCCATTAAGCCCTTTCTCGGTCGGATGGAAATAATATTTTATAAAAGGAACCACCATCTTGCCTATCATAGGCATTATGGGGCCATGTGCAATTCCGGAAGGAACCAGCAGTAACGCCTTATCCACCATCTGAGGGTACCTTTTGGCAAAAGAAAGAAACATGGCAGAACTGTAGGATGAAACGGCAAATGATATCTTATCCGCCTTGTAATGATCAAGGACTTCTTTTATCCAAAGTCCATACTCATCTTTGGCGCTGCTTATGTTTCTGTAAGGCGCACTCTTCCCCGGCATTCCCACAACATCGGGAGCAATGATGGAAAAATCGTTTAACAGCGGCAGGAAAAGTTTGAGGTTAAGTGGTGTGATCCCGTTACCGCCATGAATTGTGCATATTTTCGGCTTATCCGGGTCTCCCACAAGCAAGGAATGAGTCTTGCCAAAACTTGTATTTATATAGCTTTCTGCATAAGTAACATTTAAAGATGCAAGCGTCTCATCGTAAAATGCATGCATCTTATTCATTGATTCTATGTTCTTATAAACGAATTTCTTTTTCACCATGGAAGGCCTCTGTTTTTGATTTGCGGTCCTGCTGCCGTCTTAATAAAGTTTAGTATTGCCGATACTGTTTGACAAGCCATCTTTTAGAAAAGTTGCGCCCGCGCTGTCAAGAAAAGCAGTACCACTCACAAGCCAAAACAGATATAATTGTTCTTGTATAAAGAAACGACTGATCGGTGTTTTGTGAGGGAATGATGAAAAAAGTATTTGCAATTATAGGATGTGTTTTAGGCGGAATTATATGTGTGGCGCTCATATTATTGGTGGTTTCCGATATTCGGACGAAGCATACCCGGAATGACTATTCATCGGTGTATTCAGATCCTAAGTATCAAAAAGCATTAATGATCGATGATGTAAAAGTAATAAAGCAGCACATATCATGCGGCTATGCTGTTATTGAGATGTTTTCTGCATGGGATGGCGGTGATATTACAGAGGACAGTCTGTATGAGGAATATGGGACAATAGTGACTTCTACGGGAAAAAAGTTCTGTGAGGAGATGAATAAGCGGTTTCCCGAATATGATACAGAAATCCATAAGTATGTAAAGAATACAGAGTTTATTAATATTATGTATGATACCCTGGCATCAGGAAAACCGGTTCCGTTTGAGTGGGCAGCTTTGTATGGGGATGAATGGACATTACACTATTCTTTGATAATCGGTGCCGACATTCCAAATGATAAGATCACTGTGGCAAATCCTTACGGATACTATGAGGAACTTTCATTGAAGGAATTATTGGAAAGGACCGGCTTCCGGGCCTATGAAAATATGCCGCTTTTTCTAAAAATGGGCTTTGCGATCGGCATATTTGAAAAGAATACTGTTTTTTCAGTGAAGTAGATCGTTTAACAATGCTAACACCGTATCCCGTGTCTCTTTTCATCAGCCTATACCGCTTTCGTAGTCCACTTTGAGCAATCCCATACATCCGTTGCCAGGCCTTCGTAGAACTCCGGCTCGTGGCATACCATCAGGATACTGCCTTTATATTCCTTAAGCGCCCGCTTTAGCTCCTCCTTGGCATCCACATCAAGGTGATTGGTGGGCTCGTCAAGGAGCAAAATATTGGTAGGC
>JAILEN010000180.1 GCA_024687655.1 Lachnospiraceae bacterium
GTAAAAGAAAACGCCAACTCGGACAGGATAAAACTTGTTACATTGGAAGAGCTATACTGAATAAAGACAGTCCAAAGGATCGGAGTTGATCACTGATCAAATCCGGTCCTTTTTTATTTTTCTTTTGGAAAAGTATGGTCACGCCATACTTTTGTATGATGTTCGCTATCTTACTTTTGACGTGGTATTCCGTAGAATTGCATATGTAAGCAAGAGGTGACGCAAGCCGGCAAACTGTCAGGTATCCTTGCAGAACATAAAATAGGAATCTTTGCTGTCTCAACCTACAACACGGATTATATACTTGTTAAGGAAGAAAACTTTGAACGTTCGTTGGAAGTGCTGATTACCGAAGGATATACGGTAATATAAAATTACAGTATATCTTACTAAGGAGATTTCATGATAACAGTAAATCTGTATTATAAAGGAATAAACGGAAATGCACGTGCGTTTGCGGACGAAATGGAATCATCAGGTATCGCGGAGGCTATTCGAGCAGAAGAAGGGAATCTGCGGTACCGCTTAAATGAGAAACCGGGAAAGCTAATAATCATATCTCCTGCCATGTGTCATGATTGGGCGCTATGCAGTTTCCTGCGGGAGGGTTGCAATGCAATCCGTATGATGTGCAGATTGATCATAGAATAAGCCGCATAAACACTGCGTTTACATCAACTTTTGTTGTAAAACACTCAAGTATATGAGTGGTGCAAGATATCGGAATACAGAATATATTGGACAGCCCGTCAGATTGACGGGCTGATTTTTTTGAAGATCGTATTGAGGCTATGAGACCGGTCGTGTCATAAAACACGGATATCGGCGGTTATTGACATATATGTGTGGGTTAATTAGAATTCATAATATACGAAGAATGCCGTGTAACAGGATGAGGAGCGTGGCTTATATTGGTGTGGGAAGTATGAGTATATAAGAAACTGGAGGAGGAGCACATGATGGGGGAGAAACAAGTCCTGACACCTTTTGAATTATCCATGTACCTGGCGCAGCAACAGGATCCTGATTCCTGTGAATATAACATCAATCTCGTGTTTGAGATCGAGGGGGCAGACCGGCCGTCCATTACCGATGCCCTGGCAGGTCTTGTGAGGAATCATGAGGCACTGCGCTCCAGATTTAGTGCCGATGGTGGGACTCCCGTGCGGATCATTACCAACGAAATCCCCAATATCAGATGGACGGTCTGTGGGGATATTGACGTGGCTATGGAACAGATCAGGGCCGGGGAGCGTCCCTTTTCACTTGACGAAGTCCCTATCAGATGTGTGGGATATGAGCTGCCGGACAAAAAGGTCCTGCTTCATATTGCCATCCATCATATCATCATTGACGGCGCCTCTTTGGACATCATTACAGAGGAACTATTTTTCCGTCTTACCGGGGGACCCGTGACTGAATCATCCGTGGATCTGTCTCAACTTGACAACCGTTTCAGTAATGAGAATGATGAGTCAAAAATCGATTTCTACAGAGAGATGTTTCGGGATGGCGTGCCCGTTGCAGAACTGCCCATAAAGGGCAAGAGGCCTCCCGCCCATCCCGGTGTCGACAGCCGGAAGGAAGTCTGGATCTCCGGGAACAAAATGGATCATCTCATAACTGCAGCCAAAGCATCCGGCGCTACGGTTTTTGAATATCTGCTTTCTGCGGCCTCCATGGTCATCGCCAAATACTGCAATTCTGATGATATCGTTTTGGGTATCCCCACCAACATGAGGGACGAAGAGTCGGCCCATGTTGTGGGCATGCTTGTCAACACCGTTCCCCTGAGGATTAAGCCCGAGGCGGGCAAGTCCCTTCCCCAATTTATCAAAGAAGTTTCAGCCACAGTGAAGGGTGCTGTCAGGGACAACAATGTGCCCTTGTCCCATCTGATCAAAGCCATGAGAGTGGCGGCAGATCCCTCCAAAAGCCCTCTGTTTGATGTGGGTGTGAATTATTTCCGCTTGCCGCCGCGATATTCCAACGGCAGAGTCAGCATTGATTTTTCCTATGATCTCCAGAAAATGAAACGAGATATGAATTTTGTCATATATAGGGGCGAGTCGGATATTCATATCATTCTCCAATACGTATCCGTTTTTTTCGATGATGCTTTTATAGACAGATTTTTAGAGCAGCTCCTCTATACCCTTGACCTTATGACAGAACATAGTGACGCGATTCTTTCTGAGGTTACGGTCCTTCCTGAGAACCAGCAGGAGGAACTGCAGGAATTATCTGTCACTGCCGAATGCGAGATCCCTGATCAGCTTTTGCATCATATTTTTGAAAAAGCGGTTGAAAGCGACCCTGATCGTACCGCACTGATTGCCTGCGACAGGGCGCTTACCTTCAGGGAGCTTAACGAAGAGGCCAACCGTGTAGCACACAGTCTGCTTGCAAGAGGTATTCGCACAGGGGACAGCGTGGTGCTGCTGTTGCCCCGCAGAAGCTTTTATTTTTCAGCTCTTTTCGGTGTCCTGAAATCCGGCGCGGTTTTCATCCCCTGTGATCCTGCCTATCCGGATGACCGTATCCGGCTTATCGTGGAGGACTCCGGTACCACCTTCATCATTACGGATCAGGACAGGGCTGCCCGGTTCAAAGAGCGGGTTCCGGACACGCCCGATGATATGCTTCTGCTGATTGACGATCTGAAACAAAGTGATCAAACCGGCAACCCCTGCATAACAATGCCTGAGGATGCCCTGGCATATATGATCTATACCTCCGGATCCACCGGCAGACCCAAGGGAGTCATGCTGCGTCATCTGGGCATATGCAACTTTGTGACCCGGCATCCCGCCAACATCTTATATGAAGCAGTAAATGGCAGGCTGGATGTGATGCTGGCGGTAACCACCGTTTCTTTTGATCTTTCTCTTAAGGATACGCTGGGCGTTCTGGCAAACAGCAGAACCGTGGTCTTTGCTGACGAGGATGAAATGAATGATCCCAAGGCCCTCACCAGGTTGATTGAACAAACCGGGGCCGATGCCATCAATGCCACCCCCTCCAGGTATCTCCAGTATCTGGCGTACGAACCTTTTGCCAGAGCCATATCACAGTTTTCACTTGTGATGGCTGGAGGCGAGCCTTTTCCCCAGCAGCTTCTCTCCAGGTTGCAGCAGACCACCACAGCCATGATCATCAATACCTACGGACCTACGGAGACCACCATTTCTTCCAACATGGCGGACCTGACCAATGCGGATCATGTCACTGTGGGACCTCCCCTTTTAAATGTGTGCGAGACCATTACGGATCACCATGGCAATCCCACACCCCGTGGTGCCGTGGGTGAGCTTCGGATAGGAGGCCTAGGAGTGGCTGCCGGATACCGTGGGCTTCCCGAACAGAATGCGCAGCGTTTCGTGGATGGCGGCAGAGTGTTCAGAACCGGAGACTATGCCCGCTGGGCAGAGGATGGAACAATAGAAATACTGGGCCGTATGGATGGTCAGATCAAGCTTCGGGGCCTGCGTATCGAGCTGGGTGAGATTGAGGGTGTCATGGAGGAATTCGAGGGCATTCGTAAGGCTGTGGCAGCAGTGAAGGAGATTGACGGCACGGAGTATCTCTGTGCATATTATGTTTCCGATGGAGACATGGATGAGAGCGGGCTTCTGGATCACATGAAACAGAAGCTTACGGCATATATGGTTCCAAGGGCGCTTATGCGGATAGATTCCATCCCCGTAAGTACAAATGGAAAAACCGACAGGAAAGCGCTTCCGGTGCCCCAATATGCCAAAGCGGACGATGACATGACGCCTCCCTCCACGGAAACCGAGAAGAGGATATTTGAAATCGTATCGAAAGAAACAGGCATTGATGAATTTGGAATCAAGGTCGCATTTGCTGAGCTTGGCATAACATCGCTTTCCATGGTGGGTCTCATGCTGGCCATAAGTGACGCCTTTCGCAAGCCCATAAACATTCGGGACATCAAGGAGCATGACACCATTTTTGCCCTGGCAGGCTTTTTGGACAGGGACAGCAGTGAGCGCATCTATGAGATGAGAGAGGAATACCCGCTGACCCAAACCCAGTACGGCATTTATGTAGAGTGTCTGAAAAATACGGACACGACCATTTATAACATCCCCATTTATTTCAAACTGGGAAGCTCCGTGGATATCAACAGGCTGCAAAAGGCCATAATAACAGCCATTGACGCCCATCCCTACATCAAGCTTCGTCTTGTGGAGGGTGAGGATGCGGTATATGCAAGGCGTCATGACGCCGCTCCAGTGGAGGTCAGGAGGGTAAATCAGGATCACCTTCCCACAGCGCAGGAACTGATACGGCCCTATGATATGTTACAGGATACGCTTTACAGGATGGAGATATACGAGACCCCTGAGGGCAACGCCTTTTATATGGAGCTGCACCATATTGTGGGCGACGGTGAATCCAGGCTGATTCTCCAGCGGGACATCGAGCGGGCTTATGCAGGAGAAGAGATTATGCCCGAGCGCTTTACCGGATACGAGGTGGCCCTTGCTGAGGAAGAAGACAGGCAGGGCGAAGCCTTCAACAGGGCCAGGCAGTGGTATGAGCGCACATTTTCTGATGCGGAATCCGGAACCCTTCCTCCCGCACAGCCTGAGAAGGATGCAGGAACTCTGGTGGGCAGTGTGATGAGAACCACCGGCCTTGATGCAAACAGGCTTGAAGATTTCTGCAGAAAGAACCATATTACGCTCAGCACTTTGTTTAACGCAGCTTATGGCTATACCCTTTCAGCTTACGCATATTCCGGGGAGGCAGTATTTACCACCATTTATCATGGCAGAGACGACAGCCGGCTGGCAAACAGCGTCACCATGCTGGTCAAAACCATCCCTGTCAGGGTGAATCCGGAGCCTCAGATGAGCACAAGGGACTTCCTTTTATCACTGCATCGACAATTGGAACACAGTATTGACAACACGGTTTACTCATTTGGAGAGATTTCAAGATCCCTTGGCATCAGGGCGGAGACGATGCTTGCCTTCCAGGGCAAGGGACTATCTGTTGGTGCTACCATGGATTTTTGTGGAGACAGAGCAGAGGTTTCGCGGCCTGCGCTTTCCGCACCCAAAACCGCCCTGACAGCAGAGGTCTATGTGGATGGAGACAGCATTCTGCTCCGGGGTGAATACGCCACTCAAAGCTTTGACCATGACTTTACCGATGGTTTCCTGAAATGTTTGGAGCAGTCTGCCAGGGAGCTTTCGGAGAAAGAGACCTTAGGCGAGATCAGTCTGATGTATGAGGGGGCATGGGAACCCTATGACCGGGTGAATAAAACAGAGGTTCCCGTGGCGCTTATGAGTGTCAATAAGCTCTTTGAGCGACAGGTTGCCCTTCATTCGGATAAGACTGCGGTTATAGCAGCAGGGGAGCGCCTTACCTTTGATGAACTGAACCGCCTGGCCAACCGGGTGGCCCATGGTCTTATAGATCTGGGTGTGGGCAGGGACGATATCGTGGGCATGGTCTTTGATCGTACCAGGGATATATTCATTGCAGAGCATGGCATTTTAAAATCTGGAGGTGCATTTCTGCCCATGGTACCGGAGTATCCGGATGAGCGCATAAACTATTGCCTGCTGAATGCAGAAAGTCCCTGTGTCATTACCACTGAGGCCATTAAGGCTTCCAGACCTGAGCTCTTCTCGGACGATCAACCCTATCAGACACTGACGGTGGAGGCGCTTATCCAAAAGCCGGGGGATGAAAACCCGGATCTGGATATTCCGCTGGACAGTCTCGCATATTGTATCTATACCTCGGGCTCCACGGGTAATCCGAAGGGGGTTATGATAGAGCACCGCAACATGTGCAATTATCTGAATGCCAATCCCAGGCATCCCGCCATTTACTGGCATACGGTGTACAACCATGCGGCTCTTTCGGTCACCTCCATATCCTTTGATATGTCCATTACCGAGCGGTTTGTCTCTCTGTGCAACGGTGTGACGATTTGCATGGCCACCCTGGAGGAGATCCATAATCCCCGAGCCCTGGCCAGGCTTATGATGGATAACCATACGGAGTCCATAGTCTGCACACCATCATATCTGATGAGTCTCCTGGATGAGCCGGATATGCTTCCTGCCATAGCTGCGCTCAAAGCCTATCATGTGGGGGGTGAGGCATTCCCTTCCACCCTGATTGACCGGCTGAAGGAGCTCAATCCAGGCTCCCATGTCATGAATGGTTACGGCCCTACGGAAACCTCCGTCTGCTGTACCTCTTCGGAGATTTTGCCGGGGCGCCCCATAACCATCGGCAAGCCGGAGGCCAATGTGACCCATTATGTAGTGGACAGGCAGCTTCGTCCTGTGCCAAAAGGCGTCTGCGGAGAGCTCATCATCTGCGGTGCCGGCGTAGGCCGGGGATATGTGAAGCTTCCGGATAAAACAAGGGCGGCATTTTTTACCTTCAGAGGAGCGAAGGCTTACCACAGCGGGGATCTGGTGCGGCTGAATGATGAGGGAGAATATGATTACTACGGCAGACTTGATAATCAGGTGAAACTCCGTGGGTTGCGTATTGAACTTGATGAGATCGAGACCGTGATCCAGGAGTACCCCGGGGTCAGGCTCAGTAAGGTAATCGTCAGAAACAATGGCAAAGAAGACTATCTGGCTGGCTTCTACACCGGTGAGTGCGAGATACCGGTGAAGGATCTGAAAAAATATCTGAAGAGCAGGCTGACACCCTACATGGTGCCGGAGGCCATGGTGCAGCTGTCCGAGATGCCCCTGACCATAAACGGCAAGATTGATCAAAAGAAGCTTCCCGACATCACCAATTCGGATGAGACCAGAGAATACGAGACTCCTGCAAATGAATATGAAGAGCTGTTCTGCGGTATATTTGCAAAAGTGCTGAAACAGGATAGGGTAGGGGCCACGGATGATTTCTTCGAGATCGGAGGCACCTCACTTTCGGCAGCAATGGTGGTTTCAAATGCAGTCCGAAGCGGCTATGATGTGGTTTACCAGAACATTTTTGAATACCCCACCCCCAGGAGACTGGCAGCATTTGTGATGGCAGCCGGGGGAGTGACGCATGCTGCGCCGCAAGCGTCAGAGAAGAGAGAGAAAGCACCCGCAGAGAGGTTTTCAAGTGTCCTTGACTACAACCGCCCGGAGAATCTCAGGGGGATTGCATCGGCGCCTTTGGGCAGTGTGCTGCTCACAGGCACAACGGGATTTTTGGGACTGTATGTTTTGAGGGAGCTTCTGAACAATCCCGGAGTGGATAAGATCTACTGTCTGATCCGGGACAAGGGTGACATCAGTGCCATTTCAAGGCTCAAACACCTGCTCATGTATTACTTTGCGGATAACTTCAATGAGCTTGTTTCAGGGGTGGAGAACAAGGCAGTCATTTTGAATGCAGACATTACAGATGCGCATTTGCATGATGCGCTTTCGGATATCGCATTTGATGTGATGATAAACTGTGCTGCGGTGGTGAAGCATTTTGAAACCGGAAGCCTGATCCACAGGGTGAACTACGAGGGCGTGCTCAATCTGATAGATGTGGCTCTGGTACATAAGGCCCGGCTGGTGCAGATTTCTACCCTGAGTATCGCCGGAGGTTTTTTGGGAGAGGCTCCTTCCAATGCAGTGCTTCGTGAATATAACTGTGATATGGGACAGACACCTGCCACCAAGTATTCAATAGCCAAATTCGAAGCGGAGCAGGCCGTCCTTGAGGCCATGGAACAAAAGGGCCTCAAGGCCAAAATTATCCGCGTAGGCAACCTCATGGGCCGCAGCAGTGACGGAGAGTTCCAAATCAACTTTAATACCAACGGCTTCATGAACCGGCTCAAGGCATATATGGTCATGGGCTGCTTCCCGGTGGGTATGATGGATTCCGTGGTGGAGTTTTCTCCTATTGATACTACCGCACGGGTCGTGGTGCTTTTGGCAGGTACCGATGACAGGTTTACCGTCTTTCATGCCAACAACTGCCATACATTCCATTTTGCCAATGTTCTGGAGGCTTTTGAGAACTGCGGATATCATGTGGAGATTGTGGAGGATGACATTTTCAAGGAACGTTTTTCGGAGGCTTTGGAGGACGAAGCCAGAAGCATTACTGTTTCAAGTCTGGCTTCCTACAACACGAATGCCGGAGAACAGAAGACCGCCCTGCCAACGGACAACAGCTTTACCGTCAAAGCGCTCTACAGGCTGGGCTTCTCCTGGCCGATCATAGCGATTGATTATCTTGAGAAGCTGATAGAGGCTCTTGCCACCCTTGATTTTTTTGGCGACTGTGAATAACATACCATTTTAAAACAGGAGATTATATGAAAAGAAGCGGCGCGCTGGTTCAAAAGAAATACATGGAGTATCTGGTGTCTACACTGGCCTATACCCTTTCCATCTATCTCGCCACCATCGTGGATGGAATTCTGGTGGGGCAGCTCATGGGTCCGTTGCCTCTGACTGCCATAAACCTTACCATGCCGGTGGTGTATGTGAAAAACATCATCTTCATGCTTTTCATTAACGGCGGCAGCACCATAGCTGCCAGATACTTGGGGGAGAGGCGTCACAGGGAAGTGGACAAGCTTTTTACCTTATCCGTCTTCGGCTGCATGCTGGGATATCTGTTGCTGTTCATCCTGGGAGCCATATTTTGCGCACCTCTTTCAGATATGTTTTCATCAAACGGATCCAGCCGGCAGTATGTGCTGGATTACCTCATCCCGCTGCTTGCAGTGGGCCCCATCCAGGCCATAGCCAACGGCAGTGCCGCTTTTTTGAGATTGGACGGCAGACACAGGCTGGCCACATCCATCCCGATCATTTCCAATGTGATCAATCTGACTTGCGACTATGTCTACATCAAGTATTTCGGATGGGGCATATCCGGAGCAGGATGGGCCACGGTGACGGGATATGCATGCGGCATGTTATTGCTGATCATATATTTTAAGGATCCGACCAGGAATCTCCATTTTGTGACCGTACATCCAGCGGATATGCATCTCCTTCCTGAGGGATTTCGGGCAGGACTACCCATGGCCATTATTCAGGGCTGTAATGCCCTGAGGAATTATACCATGAATACGGTGATCCTTATGAAGCTTGCCGATGCAGGCAGCCAGGTCATATCTGTCTGCAACAACGCTGTTTTCTATGGCATGATGTTTGCGGAGGGAGCCGCCACCGCCATGTCATCGGTGTGTGGCGTGCTCTATGGGGAAAAGGATACCTGGGGGGTGCGCTCGGTGCTGAAGCGGGCCTTTATGGTATCCATGGCATTCTGCATGGTGATATTCCTTTTGCTGGAGCTGTTCCCGGTGCAGTTCGGCCTGCTGTACAGAGTGGTGGAACCTGAGAGCCAGGCCATGCTGGCAAGATACATGAGGATATTCGTATTGTATATCCTGTTTCTGGCGCCCCTTTATGTGCTCAGGGCATTTTACCAGACGACCAGACATACAAATGCCGCCACAGCGATTTCCATTCTGGAAGGCGCTGTGATCACGGTTCCGGTATTTTTGCTTTTATCCCTTATGAGTAAGGATCTTATGTGGTTCGGTAACTGCCTTGGCGCTGTGATATCTCTCGGTATCGTCATCGCCTTTATGCAGAGGGAGGCTCAAAAAGAGGGCGCCAGGAACTATCTGATGTTAAAAGATGAATCGGAAGGAAAGTGTTATGAATTCAGTATTGATGCCACGGAGGAAAGCGCGGTAAGGGCATCGGAGGAAACGATCAGGTTTCTGGATCAAAACGGTGTGGAGGGGAAAGAGAGCAACGCTTTTGGTGTGGCAGCTGAGGAACTTTGCGTCAACATTTCCCGTTACGCAAAGGTCTCACATAAAGAGCAGATCGACATCTTTATCAGGATCAGAGAGGAAGGCGTATTGATGAAGGTGAGGGACTGTGGCATACTCTTTAATCCTACAGAATTTGTAGAGGACACCGGGGAACACACCACAGGGCTGTCCCTGATCCGGGCACTGGGATGCAGAATCGAGTATGACAGGATCATGGGGTTTAACACAACAGTCATCACCACATAATAGCGGAAAACAAATGGGAGCATTTGAGAAGATGAAAAAGGGAAGATGTTGAAGACTTTTGTTAACCCCGTCTCCTAGGCTCACATTCTTCCGATTGAAAATTGAATTTTCTTCCGATTTGAGATAAAATGCTTTAGGTTAAAAGGATCGGAATAATGAATAATAAGATAGAAAAAAAGAAATTCAAACCTGACGCTGTTTTGACCATTGCCTGGATACTGGCAATGGTCTCAGCTTTTTTTGTACACCCGGGAAAAGAATATCTGGAATATATAGATTTCAGATCTCTTGGAATTCTTTGGGGATTAATGGTGATAATCCAAGGATTTAAGGAGAATGCAGTATTTGTAAAGATAGCCGGATTTCTTTTATCTAAGGTAAAAAGCGGCTGGCAGCTGGCTGCAGTCTTGGTCTTTATGTGCTTTATCAGCAGCATGTTTATAACCAATGACGTGGCGCTTATCACTTTCGTTCCCTTTGCGCTGATGATCCTTCATGGCTGTGACAGAGAGGATATGATGATCCCCACGGTAGTGCTTCAGACTGTGGCGGCAAACCTTGGAAGTATGCTGACACCTATAGGAAATCCTCAGAACCTTTATCTCTATGGACTTACCGGTATGGGGCTTGGGGAATTCATTCTGATACTTCTTCCATATAGCATGATCTCTGTATTGCTTTTGTGTATCGCTATTTTTTTAATGACACCTGATAAGGAAAAGGGCCTTTCAACCGACAAGGATTCGGTTGTCACCGGCAATTTCGGAAGTGAGCGCCAGATTATCATATATAGTGTGCTTTTTGTGATAGCTCTTTTATCCGTTGTAAGGATCCTTCCCTGGTATGTGTTTGCGATCATTGTGTTTGTGGTCGTAGGCGGAATGGATTACAAGATTCTGCTTAGAGCTGACTACATTTTGCTTCTGACCTTTATCGGGTTCTTTATCTTCACGGGAAACATGGGTAATATTGATGCCATAAGCTCTTTTCTTGAAAGGGTGCTAAGCGGCAGAGAATTCCCCGTATCCATCGCTCTTAGCCAGATTATCAGCAATGTTCCTGCAACATTGATGCTCTCAGGATTTACAACCAATTACAAAGAACTTCTTTTGGGAGTAAACATTGGAGGAATGGGAACACTTATTGCTTCAATGGCTTCTCTGATCTCCTATAAGGTCT
>JAILEN010000057.1 GCA_024687655.1 Lachnospiraceae bacterium
TGAATCTTTCAGTAGATGCTTATCATATCCAGAACAGTATTATTTCTATAAAACTGAACAGGAAGTATGCATTCGGATACTCCCAGGAGGACTGGGATGCTGCTAAAAAAATGCTGTCCGATTTAAAAGAGTCATGTGATCTAAGCAAGGAACAGGATGCAGAGATATATGCGTATACAGCATATCGGTGTACACTACTGGCGCGGGAAAAGCTTGCAGGTGGGAATATATGTTATTTCTGTGATAAACTCCAGGAATATGCGGTGGATTATGCTAGTGGCAACGGTAAGCTTGCATTTAATGATCAGATACATTACTATTATTTGCACGCAAAACTGGTGGATACAGACTCGGTATGCATGGCATCTACCATGGCTTTTGGACAAAGCAGCTATGCGAGTAGCGTAATAGATAGGTATATTGACGAAATTGAAAGAAATGAAATGATCCGTGATTTTTCCGGACTTCTTGTCGGTGCATGGGCAATAAAGGTTGGATATGATGAAGATATAACTGATGCGGAGGTTATTTCTTATATTGAAAAAGCAAAGGGGTATATAAATAATTATCCTGATAACAGTTTCCTGGCTGAAAAATACTTTGATCTTATTTCCGCAGCGCTGAAGTATCAGTTCAAACGTCAGGCAAATAAGAGTGAAATAGACTTTGGATATTCGCTTGTGTTACGATTTCCGCTGGAAAAAGGTGTACTTGAAGGCTCTTTTGAGTTGCTGAAGAATTCATCTGAATATAGGAACTGGAGATCCTATCTTAATAACAAGCAGATATGCACCGGACTGGTACAAAATAGTCTTGAAAAGTATTTGATGGAAACTATTTCGGCCTCATTAGGTCCGATGTATCCGAATCCTATTGAAGTTAAGGAAAATGCTTTCGTACAGAGCATGATGCCGGAACCAACCGCTACATATGTAAGGAATAATAAGAAAATAGGGGCAAACGATCCCTGCCCATGTGGAAGTGGGGAAAAATTCAAGAGATGTTGCCGTGGTAAGGGCTTTTTTGATTAAGAGGGAGGTGCTTTTGGATGACTTATCCGAAGGTGATTCACAGGGACAGAATGCAATTTTTATCATATTCCGAGATTCACCCCGGTCTTGCCGCTGGTCGATCGGGGTGTTTTTTTACCCATACAGGGGAACATATTTTCGATTATGGTTGTAATTTATACATAGACGTGGTAGAATACATTTTATAGAGATTTCAATTCGGAGGACGGATGGCCATATGAGGGGGGATGAATTATGGCATGCGATTGTGGAACATCAAGGAGAGGAGTTTTGCGCGGTTTCTGGGTTGCTGTTTTCTTATTAGCTTAAGATGGGAGCAGGGATTTTGCGCTGAGGATGACTAAATGATAAACAATCAGTGGTATGCAGTTTTATCATCACATGAAGTGAAGCCTGGGCAGGTGGTCGCAGCCAGGCGATTTGGGGAAGATGTGGTTTTCTTCAGAGATGATGACGGACAGTTGGGATGTGTGACGGATCTGTGTGCTCACCGGGGAGCCTCCCTTGGAGGAGGATGTGTCAGGGATGGACACATTCAGTGTCCCTTTCATGGGATAGAGTATGCTACTGATGGCAGGTGTGTTCATGTCCCTTCTGAGGGCAGAAATTCGAGGATGGATTTCAGCCGATTTAATTTAAAGCACTATGAGCTGCAGGAGATTGGGGGAATAGTTTTTGCCTGGTACGGCGATGGGGAGCCTAAGGGCGAGCCGGATGTCTTTGATGTTGTGACTGATCCGGCTTTTTCTTATGACCATATGAATGATACCTGGGGAGTCCATTATTCCAGGGTTATTGAAAATCAGCTGGATGTGTCTCATCTGGCTTTTGTTCATAGGACAACTATTGGACGTGGGAACAGGACCATTGCAAATGGGCCGAAAGTAGTGTGGCTGGATGATAACACCCTCCAGACTAGCGCGAATAACGAGGTGGATGAAGGGCAGCGACCAAAACCATCTGAAGAATGCGTGATAAAAGAAACCAACCTGAATTTTAAGTTTCCAAATCTGTGGCTTAACCATGTTTCCGATAAGATTATGATACTGGCGTTTTTCATCCCGGTGGATGATGAGCATTCTATCATAGCGCTTAGATTCTACAATAGGATTACTGGTATCAGGGCCATAGATAAGCTGATAGCTCGGATGGGAAGTGTGGCAAATAAGGTGATCGAGCGTCAGGATAAGCGAGTTGTGGAGACACAGCTTCCAAAAGTTACGTCACAGTATATGAGCGAGAATCTTGTGGCTGCGGATCTGCCTATTATGGAGTATCGACGCAGGAGACATGAGCTTCAAAATGCGGGACATAGCATTTTTGATAATACTGTAGCTGCTAACCTGAATTGACTTTATATAAATCTCATTGATTGTCACGGAATAAACTGATATGATGTCACTCGATGTTAAAGAAAGGGGATCCCAAAGCCCCAAACCCTAACCGAGTGCTCTGGGATCCATGGTGTTATACCATGCCGATAATCATATCAGATTTTTACGAAGAATACAATGAGGAA
>JAILEN010000071.1 GCA_024687655.1 Lachnospiraceae bacterium
GGACCTCCCCGTCCACCGGGTCATTGAGCTCGCAGACTATCCTGAAAACCCTGGTGTCTGCACCATGCACCGATGAGGGGACTATAGTTGCCGCATTATCAAGTTTATACCACTCAGCCATTATTCTTCCTCTTTATCCAAAATGCCGCAGGCCTCCTTGGCCAGCCTGTCGGCTTCTTCGTTTCCGGGTATGCCGGTATGTGCCTTAACATGTACAAAGGAAATGTCCATGCCGCATGAAACCACATGATCCCTGTACCTCTGGGATACGATCTTTTTGGCCTCCCATTCTCCGGTTGCCCATTTTTTCACGCCTTCATAATCGTAGTAAATTGTAAGCTCAGTAAGCCCCAGATCCTTTGCCAACTCTATAGCAGCTATGGCGCCGCAGGTCTCTCCTGCCACATTCCAGCTGGCCGCCAGCTCCGGATCGTCAGAAGACCCCTGTATGGGATGCTTGACTCCGTCGCTTACCAGAAAGCCTCCGTATCCGAAGACCTGAGTAGCTGAGTTATATGAGCCGTCCGTAAATGCATAGGGCTCCGAAAGTTCCGGCTCGGCTTCTGCTTCGCCAGCCGTCTCGGATCCGGCCCCGTTATTTTTCACCAGCAGTGCAGCCTCTTCATAGGTGGCAGTGCCTCTGTAGCCTGCCCCGGGATAACCGTGGACCTGTTCCTTTGCCTCGTCCCAGCTTTTGTACACTCCCGGCTTTTTTCCACTCCAGACTGCGTAATAGTTCTTCTTCGCCATATTATTCCTTAATATATCGTTACCCGGGATGATTCCAACAGTGTCCACCGCCTCTCGAAAAACGTTCGGCTACGTGGACACTGTCAAAATCATCCCAGATCATCATTTCCCAGTAAATCCGGGCGTCGCTCCCTGGTACGGATAACGGACTGCTCATGACGCCAGGCGTCCACTTTGGCATGGTCCCCGGAAAGCAGGATGGGCGGCACCGTCTTATCCCTCCAGATCTCCGGTCTGGAATACTGGGGATACTCAAGCAGTCCATCAGAAAAGCTCTCTCCCACAGCCGACTCCTCATTATGGAGTACGCCGGGAAGGAGTCTGGCCACCGCATCCACCAGCACTATGGCCGGCAGTTCGCCGCCGGTGAGCACATAGTCGCCGATGGAGATATAGTCATCCACTATCTCCTCTAATACTCTCTCATCAATGCCTTCGTAATGCCCGCATAACAGTATCAGATTTTCCTCGGTGGAAAGTTCGGATGCGATGCTCTGCTTAAAGACACGTCCCTGGGGAGTGAGGTAGATGCATTTATGGGATCCCTCTATCCTTTTTACTATTGACTCATAGCAATCATAAACAGGCTGTGCCTGCATCACCATGCCTGCACCGCCTCCGTAGGGGTAGTCGTCTACCGATTTATGCTTGTCTGTACTGTAGTCCCGGATGTTTACCGCTTCCACTATCAGGTCGCCGCGGTCCATAGCCCGGCCTGTGATACTGGTGGAAAGGGTATCCATGACCATCTCCGGGAACAGAGTCATTATAAAAAACTTCATTATACTACTCAGCTTGGATTTATAAGTCTAATAGTCCGTCAAGTATGTGTATCTTCATGAGATTTGCTTTGATGTCTACGGAGAGGATGCACTGCTTGATGGCGGGTAAAAGGAGTTTTTTTCCGTCTGCACTGTGTATCTCGTAGACATCATTGGCACCGGTCTCCATCACGTCATATAATGTGCCGGAAAAAGTGCCGTCATCGGATATCACATCCAGCCCTATGAGATCCGCCACATAATACTCCCCCTCACCCAGGGGTGTGGCATGCTCCCGGTCCACATAGAGCTGACATTTTTTATATGGTTCTATTGCATTGATATCCGGAAACTCTTTAAACGAAAGTAGCACCTGTCCCTTTTGATATCGGACAGATGCTATATGCACCAAAAATAAATGACCACGATGGTCCTCTAAATACAATTCGTCTAATTCCGAAAAACGGTGCACATCCTCCGTGGTGGGATATATCCTCACCTCGCCCCTGAGGCCGTGAGTAGTGATGATCCCACCTACATGGAAGAGTTCAGATACCTCTGCTTTAACTTCTGTAAGCATCAGTCTAAAATATCCACAATGATCTTCTTGTCAAGCTTTGAACCTGCTGCCTTGACCACTGAGCGGATGGACTTTGCTATGCGCCCCTGCTTACCGATCACCTTACCCATATCGGAAGGATCTACACGAAGCTCCACGATGATGCTGTGATCGTTCTCCTTTTCAGTAACCTCGACCTTATCCGGATTCTCAACAAGGGCTTTTGCAATAACTTCTACTAATTCCTTCATTGCGTCACCTCGCTAAAAATCGGTCTTATTTGGAAATGCCTGCGTTCTTGAAAAGACGTGCAACAGTCTCGGTGGGCTTTGCGCCGTTACCAAGCCACTTCTTAGCACCTTCCTCGTCGATCTTTACCTCTGCGGGCTCAATGTTGGGATCATATGTGCCGATCTCATCGATGAAACGACCATCACGGGGTGAACGTGAGTCTGCTACAACGATACGATAGAAAGGCTTTTTCTTCTTTCCCATTCTCTTTAATCTGATCTTTACTGCCATTTTTGTTTCCTCCTTTGTTTTACGTATTTTCAGAGAATATATATAATACTTTCTGGACCCGCTCCGCTCTACCTCTCTCGTCTCCCGACTCGGTCGGTGCTGCTGCTTCGCAGCGTATTCGGAACGCTCTCGCTTAAAGGTCTGCGAAAGCATCATATATATTCACTGAAAATACTCGTTTACTGGTTAATATATTAAACACAGAATGTGTATAATATCAAAACTACATTCCCCCGAAGGGAAATTTCATACGTCCGTGCTTGCTCTTCATCATACCACTCATCTGCTTCATCATCTTTTTGGACTGCTCGAACTGCTTGATGAAACGGTTGACCTCAGCGATGTCAAGTCCTGCTCCCTTTGCCAGTCGGTGCTTGCGGCTGGGGTTCATGAGTTTGGGATTGGCCCGCTCCTCAGGAGTCATGGAATAGATGATAGCCTCTATATGAGCCAGCTTTTTATCATCTACCTGGTCCATGGCCTTTTGCATCTGCTTCTGGTCTATACCCAGGCCGCCCATTCCGGGCATCATCCCCATGAGGGAGGACAGACCGCCCATTTTTTTCATCTGTGCCATGGATGTGAGGTAGTCGTTGTAATCAAATTCATTTTTCTTCATCTTCTGGGAAAGGGCTTTTGCCTCTTCCTCATCGATGGTCTCCTGAGCCTTTTCTATCAGGGAGAGCACATCTCCCATGCCCAGTATACGGTTGGCCATACGGTCGGGATAAAACTGCTCCAGGTCTGAAAGCTTCTCTCCCATACCACAGTACAGGATGGGCTTGCCAGTGACCTGTCGGATGGAAAGTGCCGCACCGCCACGGGCGTCGCCGTCCAGCTTGGTGAGGATCACTCCGTCTATGCCCACCTTCTCATCAAATGAGCTGGCCACGTTCACCGCGTCCTGACCGGTCATGGCGTCCACCACCAAAATGGTCTGTGCCACATCTACGGCCTTTTTTATATCGCACAGTTCCTGCATCATGTCCTCATCCACATGGAGTCGGCCTGCAGTATCCAGCATGATAACGTTGTTATTGTTCTTTTTTGCGTGCTCTACCGCAGCCTTTGCTATGGCGGCAGGCTTGGCGTTGGAGCCCATGGCAAAAAAGGGGATGTCCACCTTTTCGGCGTTGACTCTGAGTTGCTCTATGGCCGCCGGACGATACACGTCACAGGCTACCAGCAGCGGGCGCTTGCCCTTTTTGGTCATCTGGGAAGCAAGCTTCGCAACAGTGGTGGTCTTACCTGCACCCTGGAGTCCGGCCATCATGATGATGGTGGTCTCCTGTCCGGGACGATACTGGATCTCGGTGGTGTCGGAGCCCATCAGCTCCGTCAGTTCCTCATTAACGATCTTGATCACCGTCTGGGCGGGATTCAATCCGGTGAGGACGTCCTGGCCTATGGCCTTTTCCTCCACCGTCTTCACAAAGGACTTGACTACCTTGAAGTTGACGTCCGCCTCCAAAAGAGCCATCTTGACTTCCTTCATGGCTACATGGACATCGTCCTCGGTGAGCCGGCCCTTGCCGCGAAGGCCCTTGAAAACATTTTGAAGTTTATCTGTAAGGCTTTCGAATGCTGCCATCTATCCTCCAGTCGGGATCATCGTCGTGTATGTCCACCGAAACTCGGAAAAACGAGTTCCTACGTGGACACACACGACAATAATCCCTCTCATACCTCTTCTGAAATATCTTCTGCTAATCGCTTGATATCTGCATACCCATTTGCTTCCGCAATGCCGATGATCGCATCCAGCTTTTCTCCGATACGATCAAATCGCTCGCACAGATGGAGTTTTTCTTCCATCTCATTCATCTTGGCGGTGCAGCGCTTTATCTGATCACTGACGCCCTGCTTGGTGAGACCTACCAGGTCTGCGATCTCTGTCATGGACAGGTCATCGATCACATATGCTTCGTATATTTCTCTCTTGTGATCCGAAAGGAGCTCGCCGTAAAAGTCGTAGAGCCGTCCTCTGTAAACCTTTTCTTCCATATGCTTCAGTGTCAATAAAATCTCTTTACACAAATGCGCACCTGTGACAATATATCAAAAAAATAAAGCGGTGTCAAGCATTTTTCTCGACACCGCTTATTCTGTTCAGCTGTAGTACACATCCAAGGCTGCATAGAGCGCGTCCAGCGCATGCTCCGGATCTCCGGGAGCCGCAGTGGGCAAAACCGCATGGAGAACTCTGTCATCCAGCTTGGCCGCCAGCCTGGCCGCAATGGCCGGTGAATATCCGTCCACCACCACGGCAGTCTCATTAAAGACTCCGCCCAGGAATATGCCCACCATACAGGCCATATCCTCATTACCGTATTTTGTCAGAAGCTCGAAAACATCTGTGTTATCATCATCGCTCATGGATCTGGAGATGGCTCTGGCCCCATTGACTGCTGCGGGTCCGTTCTCACCGGTGATGACCACATTGGCCCCCTCAGCCTTGGCGTCCTCTACCAGGTTCACCCCGAATCCTATGGTATCGATGACCGACTTTATGTCCATACCCAGAGGCGCCGCGCTCTCGCCTACACCACAGGTGAAAAGACTGTAATTAGTGATCTCTATATCCGATTTTTTCTGAAGGGCTGCAATACGACAAATGGCGTCATATGGTGTACCCATGTCATCGGGGATGCGCTTGACATAATATGCATCAACGATGGATATCCCCTGCTGGGCCAGTCGTGTCACTGCCTCCATGTATGCAACCTGCCGCTGGGCCGCCTCATCCCTGAGCCTCTCTGCCGTGCCCTCCACGGAATAGATGCGGTAGATCAGCTTTTCAGCTGCATTTAATCTCATAAGCCCTATCATATCATAGGGTGAAGAAAATGCAGCTATGGAACCCTCGGGCTGGCTCTCGCCGAAACCATACTCTGCCCAGGCAAAAGGTACTCCGGCCTCCCTGGAGGCTATCATATCTCCCTCGGTATCCCCAACGTAAACCGGGTTTTTGAAACCGTTTCTTTCCACCACGGCTCTGATATTATCTGCCTTACCCTGGCCCGTATTACCAAAACATTCCGTATCGCAGATCAGGTGCTCCACTCCCGTCTTTTCCATGAAAAGCTCTATGTATCCCACCTGACAGTTAGAAACGATGGCCAGTTTCGCTCCCATATCATGGAGAGTATAGAGGGTCTCTATCACTCCGTTATAGGTGATGTCCTCCGCATTGTTGGCCAGGTCCTCGTCCTCATATTGGATGGACCTCTTCAGGATGCGGTCGCGATCCTCTTTTTTTGCATCAGGCATCAGTGCCTCTGCGATCTCATCCATGGTCTTGCCGAAAAGCGTCCCCAGGATCTCCGGAGTAACCCTGATATCCAGGCCCTCCTCCCTGGCTGCACGATTCCAGGAATCCGTCACAACGCCGCGGCTGTCCCACAGGGTCCCGTCCACATCCAATATTATCCCGTCAAATGCCATCTTATTTCTCCTTCACTTTGCTCCGTGGCCGGAAAATAGCTAACTTGTATTGTAACATTTATTGTAAGATTTTTCAAAATAAACGTTAGTATTCTATGCCCTCCCTTGCGGGGAGACCATCGTCATGGGGATGACGTACACAGGTCATGCC
>JAILEN010000106.1 GCA_024687655.1 Lachnospiraceae bacterium
ATGGATCATCAAAATCTGGAATGGCTTAATTATAACACTTTTTTAAAGAAAAGATACCCTCAAAACGCACGGAGAGGGGTCAAAAACGGGTTTTCGATAATAAGAGGTCTAAATGGTAAACAACGAGTCTTGCACTCAAGCATACCATGAAAAACAGCCACTGGCAAAAAGGTGTGTATAAGAGAGGTAACGGATATGTGTGATTACAACGAAGAGGATGACGGATTCTGGTTCTGGTATGACTACTTTACCATATGGGAGGATGACAGGCCAATCCCGGCACAAAAGAAAAAGAATGAAACCTCAATAGTTGATTCCGTTGCTTTTTTGTTATTCTTACCCGTAATACTGCCGATAGCCGCCTGCGTCTTCGCTGGCATAATGGCACTTTATTTATTAAAGCCCATAGTAAAGCTTTTAGCCAAAGTAATATTTGCAATTATAAAAGTGGCGTTGAAACTATTGCGAAAGATCATAATCTACCTGGCAAAAGGCATAGCACGAATTATTAAAGAAGCATGGAAAGAGCATCAGCTAAGAGCAAGTCTGGCCGGTTTAATGAAAAGTAACACTTAAGAGGGGGTGATTTCGATGATAAGAGTATTGATGATGTTAGCGATGGCAATGGCAGCTTATCTGGTAGCGACCATGGACCAGGGCGCACTGATAGAACTGGATTAGAAAAGAGAGGTGTGAAGGATGATTATCTTATGCATATTGGTATTTCCGTTTGTACTGTTAGCAGAGCTTATGAAGATGAACGGCAGGTAGGAGCCGGGAAAGGAGTAGGAGATGAAGAAGGTTTATTTTACCCTTACAGGGACATGTCACTATTACGGACTGGGTTTTCTGAAAAAGGGCGACAAGATAAAGCTCATAAAAGAGCATGATAATCACTATGACAAAGAGGCTATCCGGGTGGAATACAAGGATGGCATTGGAAAGATAGGATATGTGGCCAACAGCACGCATACCGTCCTGGGGGAAACCTATAGTGCCGGGCGCATATATGACCTTTTTGGTAAAAAGACCAAAGCTAGGATAGAAAAGATATTACCACAGGGAGCCATCTGTTCCATGAAAGTGTAGATGCTATGGATAGAGCATATGATTATACAGTTTTCCCAGATAACAGCAGAGAAAAGTTCCTTGATACATGCATTGCAATCAAGACGCTATATCCTAATTCTGAGACCAAGATGTTAGAGGATGTTGATGGGTCCATTCTTTGCGTATTCCAGATAAATGGCTATGAAGTAGTAGTCTATGATGATTATGATGTTGGGGCTGTATATGTAAAGTCTGACCTGGATCTGACACAAATAAGCTCAAGCTGGAAATGTTGAGTAGATAAAGTCTATGAATGGACAGTGGGTAATTATATGCACAAGGGATAGGGGGTATTACTTGAAAGGAGTTATAAATGGATTATAAGTTTGTGATTTACGGCAAAAGCCAGGAAAAGAGATGGATAACCATATTAAGCAACGATGAAAGCGACTGCGACAGCCCTGAGGCATTTGTCACTTTCGTGGAGAGAGTAAACGAGGACAAGGATGAGCCCGGTATGACATATACTTGGGACCCCACATTCTGTATCTCGGTGACATATCCTGAGAATGTGACAGAAGATCAGGCGGTAATGTTTTTAAGCCGGTATGCGGCAGCGTAGGGAGGTGTAATTATGTCAGATTTTGGTGATTTTGATGTATTAGGTGGAGTTGGCGACGCATTTGATTTTGATGGAGATGGTCATCTTAACGGTGCCGAGTTCGGGATTGCCATGGAGATCCTTTCCGAAGAGGATTCCGATGAATATGATGATGATGACCTAGAGGATGAACTGGACGAGGCCGGCCTGGACAGGTTTGAACTGGAAATGATGGATGAGGATGAACGCAGAGAAGCGCTAAAAGATGCAGGGCTGGATCCGGATGACTATGATGATTTGTTCTAATAAGGCGTTTTAAGCATGGAGGGTTGGTATGAATAGGCTGTTTTTCTGGATAAAAAAGACCTTTGTAAAGCGTGACCGTTTCTGCCGGCATTTCTGCGGGAGCTGCAGATACTATGAGGTGTGCCGGTGTGACGGGTAGATAAGATAATTGGTGTGTGGAGGATCTTATTATGAGCAAATACGTGATGATAGACCTCGAAATGTGCAATGTACCCGGGGGAACAAAGGGATATGGCTATAAAAATGAGATCATTGAGATAGGTGCGGTTCTTATGGATGAAAGAAGGTAGGGTTGAATAATGAGCGATATTTTAGATAGAGAAATGCACATCAAAGGGCTGTCAATCAACTGGGATAAGATACCACAGGGAAGTTATCTCCGTGATATCCCCGCCATATCAAAGATTACCAATATGGCATTTGATACACCAATCACATTTTTTGTTGGAGAAAACGGGAGTGGAAAATCCACCTTGCTGGAAGCAATGGCTGTATCGTATGGCTTTAATCCTGAGGGCGGAACAAAAAACTACAGTTTTTCTACATATGATTCCCACTCAGAATTATATGAAGCGATGTATCTGATAAAAAGTCCCTACAGACCGGGATGGGGATATTTCCTACGGGCGGAAAGCTTTTATAACGTTGCAACCAAGGAAGAAGAG
>JAILEN010000107.1 GCA_024687655.1 Lachnospiraceae bacterium
GCCTCTGTGCCGGGAGCGAGAAGCTTACGGGGATCGAAGCCCTTGCCTTCCTTGTCCTTGCCGGCCTCGATGTACTTTCTGGTCTCCTCTGCGAATACCAGCTGGCACTCTGTGTTGACGTTGATCTTGGAAACACCGAGATCGATAGACTTTTTGATCATGTCATCAGGGATACCTGTGCCGCCGTGGAGAACCAGGGGCATGGTGCCTGTCTTCTGCTGGATGGCATCCAGTGTCTCGAAGGAAAGTCCCTCCCAGTTGTCGGGATATACGCCGTGGATGTTGCCGATGCCTGCTGCCAGCATATCAACGCCCAGGTCAGCGATCATCTTGCACTCATCGGGATCAGCGCACTCGCCTCTGCCGATAACGCCATCCTCCTCGCCGCCGATGGCTCCAACCTCGGCCTCGATGGAGATACCGTTCTTATGAGAAAGCTCAACCAGCTCCTTGGTCTTGGCAACGTTCTCATCGATGTCATAGTGAGAACCGTCAAACATTACGGATGTGAATCCTGCCTCGATGCAAGCCTTGGTGCCGTCATAGGTACCGTGGTCCAGGTGGAGTGCTACGGGAACCGTGATCCCCAGGGACTCATCCATAGCCTTGACCATAGCTGCTACGGTCTTGAAGCCGCACATGTACTTGCCTGCGCCCTCAGATACTCCGAGGATAACGGGAGACTTGCACTCCTCAGCTGTCTGCAGGATAGCCTTGGTCCACTCCAGGTTGTTGATGTTGAAC
This sequence comes from Lachnospiraceae bacterium, assembly GCA_024687655.1. Taxonomy (GTDB): domain Bacteria; phylum Bacillota; class Clostridia; order Lachnospirales; family Lachnospiraceae; genus JAILEN01. Next base: position 745 of record JAILEN010000107.1, read on the forward strand.
TGACCAACTGCATAGTGGCCGGCCTTTGCCTTGTCAAGCATCTCTTTTGCTGAAACTAACATACTATAATTCCCTCCGTTTCTTAAAAATTACACTTTTGTAAGTATACACCAAAATGCCTTTTCAGGCAATGATTTCTATTGCCTTTTGCAGGTTTTGTATCACTATGGACTCATGCTCTCCGCCAAACTCTCCGTCCAGGGCCCACCTGACCTTGTCCATGGAAGTAAACTTTATCCTGGAGGTGGTTATATGGTAGACCATTTCAGTATCATGATTGATGCCCGCAAAGAAACCTGCTACCTCGTTTAACTCTATGGGATTCGTGGGGGTCTTTATCAGGGTCACTTCAAACAGCCCATCATCCAAAGACACCTTTTCCGGCAGCATGGCCGAGGTGCCTCCGACTGATTTGGAATTGGTGACCATCCCGAAGATAAACTCATCAAAGAACACCTTTCCGTCGTGCTCCACCTGCATGCGTATCCTTCTGGTCTCCCCCAGGGTACTTATGGCCTGAAGGACGTAGGCAGCATGACCCAGCATGTTTTTGAGATCCTGATCCGTAGAATATGATGCATTGGTAAAAATACCGAAAGCGGCAACATACACAAAATAGTCTGTCCCGAACTTTCCTATATCACATAAAAAAGAATGCTTACCTGCGGCAGTGCGCGCATCAGCAAGCATCCCCTTACCAAGACCAATGGAATTCCCAAAATCGTTGGTGCTGCCGGCAGGGATATATCCGATGGCACAGCCGGCCTCTGACTCCATAACACCGGTAACCACCTCATCAAGAGTGCCGTCACCACCCGCACATACTATGCGGTCAAACTCATGGGCACATGCCCTGACCTTTTGGGTCGCGTCTCCCTGTGACTGTGTACTGTGAATGGATACCTCAAAGCCTTCTCTCACAAAAACATCAGTGATATCAGAAAGATTACTCTTGATAAGTCCCTTTCCCGATTTGGGATTATAAATGAACAACAGCTTCTTACTCAAAAGACTCTCCCGTCCCTACGTCGTCAGAAAATCAGTCATTGCGTCGATGGCCTTCTGCTCGTCCTCACCCTCAGCGTCAATGGTGACTGTGGCGCCGGATGACAGGATCAGGCTCATCATACCCATAATGCTCTTAGCGTTAACACGCTTTTTATCCATTTCAAAATATACTCTGCTGTCAAACTGATTTGCAAGCTGCACTAAATGTGCGATGGGTGTAGCCTCAATGGACTCGGACATTTGGATAGTTACATCTCTCTTCATGAGTTCCTCCTTATACTTTCCGCAATGTCCCCAATACGTCTCAGCCTGTGATTCACCCCTGATTTTCCCACAGGCGGATCTAAAAGTCCTCCTAAATCTGCAAGTGACGTGTCCGGATATTCCAGTCTGATCATGGCTATCTCCCGGAGGTTTTCCGGAAGTGAGGAGAGTCCCCTTTTCTCCTCGATCAGTCTGATATCCTCTATCTGTCTGACAGAAGCGCTGACGGTCTTTTTGATGTTGGCCGTCTCACAGTTGACACGCCTGTTGATACTGCCCCTGACCTCCCTTTCGACACGGGCACTCTGGAATGTCATAACCGAGCCCCGGGCACCCATCAGCGCCAAAGCATCGGCTATCTGCTCTCCCTCCTTAAGGTACATAACAAAATGACCCTTGCGATCGGTCACCTTGGCATCCAGCTCGTAGGTGGAAAGAAGATACATCAGCACCTGCGCCTGATCCTCAGATTCACAGACTATCTCAAAATGATAGCTCTTCATGGGATCGCTGACGGAGCCGGCTGCATAAAACCAATCCCTCAAAAATGCCCTTCGCTTTTTCTCGCTCATGGCATCTATGTCATCTTTAGTAACCCTATATATACTAATTGTTTTCTTATCTAAAGTAAAGAGTTTATTTAACTCGCCCTTTACATCGGTGGAAAAAGACATTTCCTATTTTCCTATATCTCTGTGTTCACATTTCAGTCCGAAGTTCTTCTTCTCGGAAAGTCTGCCGTAGATCTCGTTGGCTATGGCCACAGATCTGTGCCTGCCACCCGTACATCCCACGGCTATTACCAGCTGATTTTTCCCCTCCTCGATATAGTGGGGGATCAAAAACAAAAGCATGCTCTCCAGATGCGTCAGAAACTCCTCTCCGGTACCGCCGCGCATCACAAACTCCCGCACCTCCGGGTCGTCTCCGGTCCTGGGACGAAGCTCGGTATCGTAATAGGGATTGGGCAAAAACCTGACATCAAATACCAGGTCCGCATCCGTGGGAATACCGTACTTGAAGCCAAAGGATAAAACCGTGATGTTGAGGCTCTTATACTCCTCATGCTCCATGAATATCTCACGAAGCTCCGACCTCAGATCCCTCACCAGAAGGTGGGAGGTGTCGATCACATAGTCAGCCCGCTCGCGCAAAAAGCTGAGGCTCTCCCTTTCCTTTTCCACTCCGGATAAAATGCGTCCCTCTCCCGCCAGGGGATGGTTGCGTCTGGTCTCCTTGTAACGCTTCAAAAGGATCTCATCCTCTGCATCCAAATAGATGATCTGGCAGCTCTTTTTTTCTCCGTCCAGCTCGGTAAGTATCTCCTGAAGCAGCGGCAGTGTGTCTCCCGAACGGATATCTATACCCACCGCCACCAGGGGTCTCACATCCTGATCCTTCCATGCAAGCTCCACAAAATCGGATAAAAGCTGTACGGGCAGATTGTCCACACAGTAATATCCGAAATCCTCGAATATCTTAAAGGCCGTATGCTTGCCGGAACCGGACATGCCGGTAAGGATCAAAAGCTGCATCAGAATTCTCCAATCATTCTCACTTCTGTTTCCAGACGCACTCCCGCGTCCTCAAACACCTTATTCTGAACATCTTCTATTAGCTGCTTTATCTCTGCTGCCGTGGCGTTTTGGTCATTGACCACAAAACCGCAGTGCTTTTCGGATACGCATGCGCCGCCTACACGATAGCCCCGAAGCCCCGCATCCTGTATCAGCTTCCCTGCGAAATATCCTTCGGGACGCTTGAAGGTGGAGCCCGCACTGGGCAGATTGATGGGCTGCTTGTCGGCTCGGCGCTGATTCAGCTCGCTCATTTTGGCACGGATGGTACCCATGTCACCAAAAGCCAGCTTAATGCAGACACCCACTACGATATCACCGCTGTCCAGGATCCTGCTGTGCCTGTAGGAAAAGTCCATCTCGTTGCAGCCATACTTTACGAACTCGTTGTCATGGATGGCGTTGACGTAGGAAACCACATCCTTCATCTCACCGTCATAGGCTCCGGCGTTCATGGCTATGGCCCCGCCCACGGATCCGGGTATCCCGGATGCAAACTCCAGGCCCGTCAGACCGCAGGCTGCTGCCTCGGATGCCACACGTGAAAGCAGAGCTCCCGCACCTGCGTAGATCTCGCAATCCTCCTCCACGTCAATGTCACCGATGCCGTCTTTTAGAGCCACCACCACGCCTCTGATACCCTTATCACCCACCAGCAGGTTACTGCCGTTTCCGATGACGGTATATGGCTGGCCCGACTCATTGAGATACCTGATAAGGTCCAAAAGCTCGTGGGCCTCGGGCTCTGCAAAAATGTCCGCCGGGCCGCCCACCCGAAAGGTGGTGTGCTTTGACATGGGCTCGTTGTATTTTATGTTTCTTACTACTTTTTTTAAATCCATTATTTTAAAGATTCTTCGCTGCGCTCAGAATGACACGGAAATCTTATTGAATCCTTATGCTTCAATGAGCAGGGATTCCACAATCCTTTACCTCGCCTGGAAAAACCACCATGTCATCCTGAGCGAAGCGAAGGATCTTTTACCCCAGATTTATGCCCTCTTTAAGAAGCTTACGTACCCTCTGAATGCCTCGTACAGGTCGGCCTTGTTGATGATCTCCCAGGGCGCATGCATGTTGAGTACAGGCACGCCGCTGTCGATGACCAGCATGGAATAGTTGCCCAGGATGTATGCGATAGTTCCGCCGCCTCCCTGGTCTACCTTGCCCAGCTCGGCT
>JAILEN010000127.1 GCA_024687655.1 Lachnospiraceae bacterium
CCTGGTGGAGGTTGCCAGGAAAGAGGGCGCTACCGCCATCTGCCACGGAGCTACCGGCAAGGGTAACGACCAGATCCGTTTTGAGCTGGGTATCAAGGCACTTGCTCCTGACATTAAGATAATCGCTGCATGGCGTGATGACAAATGGACCATGGACAGCCGTGAGTCTGAGATCGAGTACTGCCGCGCACATGGCATCAATCTTCCCTTCTCTGCTGACCAGTCATACAGCCGTGACAGAAACCTCTGGCACATCAGCCACGAGGGTCTGGAGCTTGAGGATCCCGCCAATGAGCCCAATTATGATCATCTTCTGGTGCTGGGAGTTTCTCCCGAAAAGGCTCCCGAAGAGGGCGAATATGTGACCATGACCTTTGAAAAGGGCGTTCCCACATCAGTAAACGGCAAAAAGATGAAGGTTTCGGATATCATCCGTGAGCTCAACCGTCTTGGCGGAAAACATGGTATCGGTATCGTGGATATCGTTGAAAATCGCGTAGTTGGCATGAAGAGCCGAGGTGTATATGAGACTCCCGGAGGAACCATTCTGATGGAGGCTCATGATCAGCTGGAGGAGCTGGTGCTGGATCGTGATACCATGGATGTTAAAAAGGATATGGCCAATCGTATGGCACAGATCGTATACGAGGGCAAGTGGTTCACACCCCTTCGCGAGGCTGTTCAGGCTTTTGTTGAGAGCACTCAGGAGTATGTTACCGGAGAGGTTAAGTTCAAGCTATACAAGGGCAACATCATCAAGGCCGGTACTACATCACCTTATTCACTCTACAGTGAGTCACTGGCAAGCTTTACTACAGGAGATCTCTACGATCACCATGATGCAGAGGGCTTCATCACTCTCTTCGGCCTGCCCAGCAAGGTACGCGCTATGAAGCTTGCAGAAATTAACAAGTAATTATCGTCATAGAGACAGCATAAAATGAGGGAATGACTTAAATCGTCATTCCCTCATTTTTTATGCGGTTAACAGGACTTGAATTAGCATGGGTGTGGACACAAGAGACCGCATCCTGCTCAGGATGACAATTTCAATGCGGTTAACAGGACTTGAACCTGCACGTCGCTGGGACACAAGAACCTAAATCTTGCGCGTCTGCCAATTCCGCCATAACCGCTAATCACTATATTCGACGCGCAAAGATTTCATCTTACGCGTCTGCCTATCATCGAGCAAGCTCGATGATCATGAATTCCGCCATAACCGCTAATCACTATATTCGACGCGCAAAGATTTCATCTTACGCGTCTGCCTATCATCGAGCAAGCTCGATGATCATGAATTCCGCCATAACCGCTCGCTATATCCGCCATAACCGCGAACTTGATTATTCTATCAGATTTATCCCTTATTGGCAAGATATGCATCGATCACGGAAAGAAGAGCTGACGTATCCACATTGTGGATCTCTTCTTTAATCCTGCCATAATATGATGCAAAGTCATCGGGCATACGGTATTCGTCCATCATATCAGTAATGCAATCCATAGAATCAAAATCAAAGGCTTCAGCCAGATCCCGCAGGCAGTTGATACCTTCCATCAGCTTATCCTCGGGTATTTCGGGCCGGTCATCAGCCACGTCCTCCGTATCGTCCTCTGACCCCATTTCAGGCATCCCGAATACAGGTGCCATAAACTCATAATACCCCCGGTATATCTCCAAAAGCATGGGTGTCCGCTTTTTGATCTCAAAGGCAGCCCTGTCATCCCCCTCTTTTGCCTTGTCACCACAGGCCTCCAGACGCTTCGCCTCTTCTGACAGACTCATGGCGCCGATAAGACGGGAAGAACTCTTAAGAGCATGTACCAGCACGGTATAATTCTCATAATCTCCCTCGCCCTCGTATTGCTCTATCAAGTCCGCCTTCTTGATTATATCCGCACAGTAATCCCGCGCCGCATCAAGCAGCACTTCCTCGGAATAGCAGTTCCTGATGGCCTCAGAGTACTCTATCCCTGGTATCTGCGCATACTCCTGTAACCTTTCATCCCTGATGTTACCGGTCGGTCCTTTATCAGGATTCTTCGCTTCGCTCAGAATGACATCACCATTTGATCCCTCAGACTGCGGCAGGATCGTATGTCCACGTAGCCGATCACTTTGAGTGTCGGCGGTGGACATATGATCTGACGCAGTCGTCATATCAGCTGTATCTACAGCAACCACCTTTTCCCCAGGCAGATAATTCAAAAGCAGCTTCTGAAGCCTCGCACTGTCAATCGGCTTTGACAGATAATCCGTAAAGCCCGCAGTCAGATATGTCTCCCTGGCCCCTGATATGGCATTGGCTGTCAGTGATATCACAGGCGTATCTCCATTTTTGCTGTCATCCAGCTCCCTCATGCGCTTCAGGGTCTCCATACCGTCCATTTCCGGCATCCTGTGATCCAAAAAGATCAGATCATACTTTTTCTCCCTTACCATATCCAGGGTCTCGAATCCGCTCTGTGCAGTATCCACCTGGATCTGGGTAGGCTTTAGAAGCCCGCAGATCACCGTCAGATTCATGGGGGTGTCATCCGTCACCAGAATCTGCGCCTCAGGAGCGATAAAGCTCTGCTCATCATGATCTGCATTTTCCAGGGAACGACGGTAACTCTCCATAAAGTCACCCATCTCATCCCAGGACACCACCTTTTGCTTCACCTCAAAGGAGAAGGTGGAACCCTCTCCGTATTTACTCTCCACCTGAAGCTCGGAATCCATCAGCGCCAGAAGCTGCTGCACGATATTCATCCCCAGACCCGTCCCCTCAATGGTACGGTTCCTGCTCTCCTCGATACGTTCAAACCGCTTGAAGAGCTTATCCATATCCTCTTCCTTAATGCCGATACCAGTATCGGCCACGGAGCAGGTCAAAAGGATCTCATCCTCCGAATGCTTTTTAAAGCCCAGATCCAGCGTAAAGCCACCCTTGTCGGTATACTTCACCGCATTGGTCAAAATGTTTACTATAATCTGCTTGATGCGAATCTCATCTCCGAATAAAAGGTGAGGCATATGCTCATCTACATTGAGCTTGAACTCAAGATCCTTATCCTTCGCCTTTACAGAGATCATGTTTATGATATCATTGATGGTGCTCCCCAGCTCATATTCCTCGGGCATGATCTCCATCTTGCCCTCGGCCAGCTTGCTGGAGTCCAGGATATCATTGACCAGGGACAAAAGACTCTTGCCCGCACTTTGAATGTCATTGGCATAATCCCTGATATTATCCTCGGTTGTCTCCCGGACTATCATCTCATCCAGCCCCAGCACCGCATTAATGGGGGTACGAAGCTCATGACTGACATTATTGAGGAAATTGGTCTGGGACTCTGCCGCCCTCTGTGCCACCCGGACCTCTTCCTCCAGCTCCGCCTCTCGGAACATCTTGTCCACGTTCTTATTGATCTGATGGGCCATATCGGAAACGCTGTCATACAGATCACATATCTCGTCACCGCCCTTCAGCCTCATGTTTTCCAGTTCTTTAAGCTTTTTCTGCTGATCCTCCCTGTCCGACCCGGCAAATCCATTCAGACTGTTGGCAAGAACCGTCACCGGCCGGGCCACAAGCCACTGCACAGCCACAGTCTCCAAAACGATCAGAGGAATGGCTACATTGAGTATCATTATAACCAGTTTCATGACAAAAGCCGCTCCGGCGTTGTTGAAAACAAACCGCTGCTGCTGTTCAATTCTTTCCTGTCTCTCCTGCCGCCGTGTTGCTTCCTCCTCAGTTTCCGTCTTTTTTTCCGGCGGTGAACTCTCACTGCCCGATGCCGACTCCTCCGGTGGCTTTCTCCTATCAAAGAATCCCTGCAGATCGCTGGCGGTACTCGACAGCACCTCATCTGCCACAGAGGGCATCATAACGGCAGCAAAGGACGCAGCCGCCACACCCAAAAGAAGGGCCTGTACTATCACTATCCAGGTAAGCTTTCTGGAAATACGTGAGTTATGGACAAAAGTGTAGTCCCTGATGTCTCCGGGCAGAGTTTCGCAATCCACATAATCCACACCCATGGGAAAGGCACACTTTATCCTGTCAGGTGCGCAGTTTAAAAATACATACATGGCAACACAGTAGATCACAACCTCTCCGGCAACATAGAACTCCTTGCTGATAAGCTCCGACCATTCTATGCCTGCCAGCCCCTCGCCTCCGGCGATTATCCCGATGGTAGCCCAGATCATACCCAGCATCACATTCATAATGAGGCCACCTATAACCGTGGTCCAGATATGCTTAAAGGCCTTGCGATTACTCATGATATATGCACCCACCATGGCTATCACGTAGATGCTCACGGTATAGGCACTGTTGACATCATATATACACGCATCGATAAAGAGCAGTAAAAACGAAAGCATGGCCGGAGCCAAACCCCAGAGCCCTGCCAGAAACATTATTAGAAGATCTGAATAAGAGATGCTTTGTACCAGATCACCCAGGATCAATTCACCGGCTATGATCCCCCGATGGTTCATGATCATAAAGGTAGCCGTGCAGAAGATCACTGCAAACAGGCACAAAAGATATGCTATACGTTTTGCTTTAGTGGAAAACAGTTTATTGTACATAGAACTCCTCGATAAATGTTGATAACTCATGTTGATGCACGGATCAACACCGTATATCAAGGGTTTTATCAACCAAAATACCCCCGAGTTATCAACTTTTCAACAATTTTATCAATTTTCGCACTATTCTGATATATTAGTTATCAACTAAGTGGATTATCGCTTCAACAAAACAAAAAATCTACAGCCCGCATTTCCCATTTTTACGTCAAACCCGCATGGATACAGGGGTTGAGGTATGATTATATTTGTCAGAAAACTCAAAAAACATTTTGACCAAAGATCCCGCTTAGAAATGCCTCTCCAGCTCAGACAACAGCTTGTCAATAACTACGGGCTTGGTGATAAAGCCGTTCATACCGCTCTCCTTGGCCCTCTGCTTGTCCTCCTCAAAGGCATTGGCAGTCATGGCAACTATGGGAATTGTGGAAAGCTCCTCATCCTTCAACTTCCTGATCTCCCTAGTGGCCTCATAGCCGTTCATGGTGGGCATCTGGATATCCATAAGGATCAGGTCGATATCACCGGGTTTGGAAGCCATGACAGCCTCCACAGCCAGGTCTCCGTCCTCCACCTCAGTAACGCTGAAACCGGCCTCCTCCAGGATCTCACGGGCGATCTCGCGGTTGAGCTGGTTGTCCTCCACCAGAAGTATGTTCCCTCCATTTTCAAATCTGTTATGGAAGGGCGCGATAATGCCCTCATCCTTATCATATGAATGACTCAGGACGGGTCCGTGCTTGCCTACCCGAAGCCTCAGATCGAATACAAGTATGAACTCGGTACCACGGCCCACCTCACTTTTAATACGTATAGTGCCGCCTATCATGTCCAAAATACTCTTGGCAACCGACATACCCAGTCCGGTTCCCTCGATACCGCTCTCCGTAGTGGACCTCTCCCTCTCGAAGGGTACAAATATCCTGTCCACAAACTCAGGGCTCATACCTATGCCCGTATCCTTGATACGGACCTCATAACGGCTGTATCCGGGCAGGATACTCTTCCTCTGCCGGATGGTAACCTTTATATCACCGCCCGCAGGAGTATATTTCACCGCATTACTGACAAAGTTCAAAAACATCTGTCTCATGCGCATCTTATCACAGTATACCGCGTCATCCTTGAGCTCTGACATGTCTATCTGGAAGTTGAGCCGCTTTTTCTGTATACGGGTCTCCTCTATGCTCCAGATATCGTGCATCAGCTCTGATACCCTGTATTCATCCTCCATGAGACGGGCCCTGCCGCTCTCAATACGACTCATATCCAGGATATTGTTGAGAAGATCCAGAAGATGCTGGGATGCAGTCATGATCTTGCCCAGGCAGTCTCTGACCTTATCCGTCTCCTCTATATGAACCTGAGCGATTTCCGTATAGCCTATGATGGCGTTCATGGGAGTACGGATATCATGTGACATATTGGACAAAAAGGCATTTTTGGCCTCATTGGCGTGATTGGCCTGATTCAGCGCATCCTCCAGTGTCTTCCTGGCCTGTTCACTCTCCTTGAACTCCTCCTCGGCGTCTGCGTGTCCCAGGATAACCTTGGTGGGATCATCATCATTGACCCTGACCCACTTGAAACTGTAGTGGATGAGATTATCCTCAGCATCCCGTCCCAGACAGGTGGTACCAAAACTGGGATTGTGCCTCATCTGCTCGATGATATTATCCACAGCGCAGATCTGCATCATCCGCTCCCGATCCTGGGGAGCTACGTCACGGTCTATATAGTAATGGAAAGCTTTTTCATAGTTAAAATCGATGTATGTCTCAAAGGCCCGCTTGTATCTCTCATGCATATATTCGGACATACGAAGAATCTCGAACTTGTTCATTTCGAGGTCCACATAATAGCAGGTCTGGAACTGTCTGGCCAGAACCTGGATCATATCCATCTGATGGGCGTTGATCTGGGAAAACTCCTTGGCCTGCATCTCCAGATAATACTCAGCACTGTCGTTTTGCAGGGCATGGAAGCACATTAGAGCCTTTACCACCCGGTCTCCCCTTTTTTCCAGCACACGCCAGGTCAGCTTACGCCACTTGCCGTAGTTGGTCAGATAGCTGATCTCAAAAGAAGGCTGGGTAGCAAGTTCATTTTTGATATTCTCGATAGAGCCCTTCTGGCACTGCCAGTCCCTGGTCTCCTCCGGCACACGCTCCCGGGTGTAGGTCTCGTTAAACTCGGAGTATACACCCTCCTCCACCATGCCGAAGGTACCCTGCTCATCGGTCTTTTTATAGAGTTTTATATGGTCGTTTTCAAGATCAATGGTATAGACCAGGATATAGTCCATAAGAAAGCTGTCTAAGATCTCTTTTTTTGTATCTGTCATAACAATCCCCCAAACCGCATATAGTAAGATTATAACATTTATCGACAATAAAAAAAAGCACCACGGGACTTAAATTTGTCCCGTGATGCCTGAAGAATAATTTTTACTTATATGAAGTAGCCTGGAAATACTTAAAGCCGAGAGGGTTGGAATAGAAACCGTCAACTGTATTTGAAAGCATGTACAGATCAGTATAGTAGTAGATAGGGCAGATGCAGCCTGTGCTCATGAGGAGATCCTCAGCTCTGTGCATAAGCGCATATCTCTTATCCTTGTCAGACTCGGTCTTGACAAGCTTGATAACCTCATCATAGGTCTGCTCCCATGTGCCGTTCTCAACCTTGAGATCATAGCCAAGGTCTGTAACATCGATGCTGTAAGCAGCGAGCTGCTTGTTGGCACCCTTGCCGAACTGAACGTCGTTGTTACCTGATCCTGATGTCCACATATCAAGGAAGGAAATAGGATCATTGTAGTCAGCCAGCCAGCCGTTACGAGCCATGGTGTAGTCACCGGCCTTACGTGTCTCAAGGAAGGTGTTCCACTCCTGGTTCTCCATCTTCATGTTGATACCAACATTTGCAAGGGAGTTCTGGATCTTCTCACCGATTGCCTTGTGGCCCTCGGAGGTGTTGTACAGATATGTAACAGCAGGGAAGTTTGTAAGCTTTGTGCCGTCAAACTCATAGTACTTCTTGAGTGACTCCATAGCCTTGTCATAGTTGCTCTGGATGGCCTCTGAAGAAGGATCATAGTATCCGATATAGGAGTTGCCTGCTTCCTTGTTAGCGTTCTCATAGAACTGCTGTGAGGAATCAGCATCTGTGATACCCATAGCAACGAATGAAGAAGCGGGGATCTGTCCACCCTGTGCTGCTGTGTCGATGATATCCTGACGATCGATAAGAAGTGTGATTGCCTCTCTGATCTCCTCACGTGCTCTCTCAGCCTCTACGCCTGAAAGGCCTGAACCCTCGGGAAGGATATCCTCATTGATGTTCCAGCATACATAGTATGTACCAACCTGTCCCTCATTAAAGAACTCGTCGGGATAGCTCTGCTGAAGTGCTGAGATCTCGTTAACGGGAACATCATCGATCATCTGCCAGTCACCATTCTGATAGTTGGTCAGCATGTTGTTCTGGTCATCGGAAAGATAGAAGTTGAGCTTGGGCATTGTAA
>JAILEN010000147.1 GCA_024687655.1 Lachnospiraceae bacterium
TGCTGATTGCCCAGGCCGCCTCTGCCGCCCTCCAATACCACAACATGGGTATTCTCACCGGACATGTCGGCTATGACCTTTCCGCTTTGGGCCTCTTTTATGACAGTGCCCTCAGGCACCTTGAGTATGAGATCCTCCCCATTCTTTCCATGGCAGTTTCTCTTTTTTCCTTCCTCACCCGGTGTGGCGGCAAACTTCCTCTTGTGTCTGTAATCCGAAAGAGTGCTGGCTCCCTTATCTATCTCAAAGACTACATCGCCGCCTCTTCCTCCGTCGCCGCCATCAGGACCGCCGTTTGGCACATACTTCTCTCTTCTGAAGCTCACATGCCCATCTCCGCCCTTCCCGGACTTGATTATTATTTTTGCTCGATCTGCAAACATTCGGTTCTCCTGAATCTGTATTAACTGCAGTGAGGGTATGTTATGATAATGGAGTGTGCTTTCCGAGAACGGCTCCGAATACACTGCGTACAGCCGTTAGGCATTTATCATAACAATACCCGGAAAAACAAAAACCCGGTACTAATAAGCACCGGGTTAAATACAAAGTAGTTTACGCTTCCTTGGGATATACAGAAGCCTGCTTCCTGTCACGGCCGAGGCGCTCAAAACGAAGCACTCCGTCAACCTTTGCGTAGAGGGTGTCATCTCCGCCCTTGCCTACATTAACTCCCGGATGTATCCTAGTGCCGCGCTGTCTGTAAATGATGCTGCCGGCTGTGATGAACTGACCGTCTGCACGCTTAGCGCCAAGTCTCTTTGACTCGGAATCACGGCCGTTCTTTGTGGAGCCCATTCCCTTTTTATGTGCGAAATACTGAAGGTTTAACTGTAACATTTCCTATACCTCCTTTATGGAAAGAGTGATATACTCACTCCCGTATTGTTTCTCTGTTTCCTTGAGTCCCATGATCATGGCATCCATAAGGACCTGTCCGTCATGTGACAGTCCATTAGGATAACTGCGATCTATGATACCGGGACTGATCTCATTGTCGATATGATCATCTCCCACAAGGTGCTCTATGGCATTGAGTGTATTGATAACAAGCACACTCACTGCGGCACATACTATATCCGTGCCATATTCGCCATAGGCGGCATGTCCTTTGGACGAAACCCTTTTTACACCACCTGCATCCTGATCTATCGTAATATCAATCATCTGTTATGCGTTGATCTTTTCGATCTTAACCTGTGTGAAAGCCTGTCTGTGACCGTTCTTCTTGTGATAACCCTTTTTAGGCTTATACTTGTAAACGATAACCTTCTTTGCTCTGCCGTTTCTTACTACAGAAGCATCAACTGTAGCAGATGAAACTGCGTCACCAACCTTGAGCTCGTCACCGCCAACTGCGATAACCTGATCAAAAACTACTTTTTCTCCTTCTTTGACAGAAAGCTTTTCTACATTAACGATATCACCCTCGGATACCTTGTACTGCTTACCGCCTGTTGCAATAATTGCGTACATATATCGTACCTCCTATTAAATTTTCCGCCGGATATGGTGTGAAGCCCTTTGGCTTCCCTTAACAAAACCACAAGACCGTGCGCAACCTACAGTATATTATCACAGACTATACCGTACGTCAACAACAAATCATATTTTACCGAAATCTACTGATTAAGCATGGGATTAGTAAGCTGATGATTCACATCAAACTGAGGAGAGGGATTGGGATTCTGCTGAGCCAGCTGCTCCTCTCTCATCTTCTGAAGGCGCTCACGCTCCTGCATCTCCTGATATAATGACTTTCCCTGGGGTACTCCGTTATTATCACTCATAGCAAAACCTCCTATTATAAAAACGCCATTTATGTCTTAGTAGTGATTATATAGCCTTTTTTCGAATCGTCAATCAATTTTTTTCGATTACCACGCCGCATCGTCCTGCAAAACCTCCAAAGTGGGGTCAAGGGGTTCTTCACGCATGACCGTCCTCATATACAGATTGAACTGGTCACGGATGGTCTGCTTGGTATAGATCCTGGGATCACACAGATCATGTGCCACACCAAAATCATCTATAACTATATTGTCTCTTATCTTATGCCCAAACTCACAGTTTTTAATGAAATCGTCGCCCAGAAGAGCTTTCTTGTTCTCTGTAGTAGGACTGAGCCAATAGTAGAATCTTTCAAAATAGATATTGCCCACATAGACTTTATCAGCATGACACTTTTCTATAACGGGCTGATGTCGGGGTAGGTTCCGCCAAAGAGTTCAAGCCGAAAAAGTGTGTATTGAAGTTCAGCCGGATCTATCCCCGTATAATCATAAAAGGCGCCCATGAAAAGCTCCGGTTTTATGTTTTCCGTACTGCCGCAGGGCAAAGTGATGAGCACATCACCCTTATCGTATATACAGTCATAGACCAGTGGCTTCAGATCGATCTGGCGTTCGCTCTTTTTGGTCTTTTTTGTTATGACTATCTCATCCAGATACTGGTAAAAACCTACCAGGGAATATGCAGGGTCGAAATCAAAATCATGATCTTTAAAGCTGATGCGATACTCAGCCGCCGTCACCGATGCCATACAGTTTTGCGACTTTTCAGGAAGTGTCCTGGCGTCAATGACACGCATGCCATCTACCATAACTGCATCCAGTCTGTCACGGAGAACATAGGGGTCGATCCTCTCCATCATCTCCATGTCGAAATACTCACCGTATCCCTCTACGCCTACCGAAAGTGGTGCCGCAAAACTCAGAAGCTGATGTGGATTAAAGCCTTCGCTGTATGCCACAGGTACGTCGGCTCTTTTAATGGCCTTCTGGAAATACCGCAGCACATCCAAATGTCCCAAAAACTTCATGCAGCCGGTCTTTTTAAATTTTATCCTGTATTTTATACTACCTTCCATTTACATTTCCTTTATTTTACGGTCATCTTACTCGCAGATGACCTCAATGTGTAGTGCACACCCCGGTTTTAAACACTGCGGCGCCGCAGCCGGCGCAACCCTCCTTGCAATTTTTTGTGACCTTGGCCGCCTTGGCGTTGTGCCACTCACGCAGCAAAAACTTCTTTGAGACTTTGCAGTCGATGAAGTCCCAGGGGAAAAGCTCATCCTCGGGGCGCTCACGCATAATGTAAAAGTCCCCATCTACTCCGCAGTCCGCAAAGGCCTGCTCCCATTTTGCCAGATCAAAGTATTCACCCCAGGCATCGAAAAAGCATCCCAGCTCATAAGCACGCATGATAACCTGTGCGATCCTGCGGTCACCCCTGGCAAAGATACCCTCTAAAACGGTGACATCCGCCTGATGCCACTGGTATCTGAGACTCTTTTTATTGAGCATCTCCTTCATATGATCGTTGACGATCTTGGCACGGTGTAGATACTCCTCCTTTTCGTACATCCTGGCCCACTGGAAAGGCGTAAAGGGCTTGGGAACGAAAAATGATGTGCTCATGGTAACCTGACAGCGTCCCTGTCTCTGCACCTTGGGAATGGTATCGTAGTAAAGCATGGCGATCTCATCACCCAGCTCGGGGATGGCTCTCATATCCTCCTCAGTCTCCGTGGGCAGGCCAAGCATAAAATACAGCTTAACCTTGTTCCAGCCGCCTAAAAAAGCGTCCCTTGAGCCGTTTATGATATCATCATGTGAAAGACCCTTGTTGATCACGTCACGCATCCTCTGGCTGCCTGCCTCGGGTGCAAAGGTGATGGAGGACTTTCTCACATCCTGAACCTTGCTCATGACATCAAGGGAAAAATTGTCTATACGAAGTGACGGCAGGGAGATATTCACCTTGTCCCTGTCACACTGCTCTATCAAAAAGTCCAATAGCTCCGGAAGATGACTGTAATCACTGGAGCTGAGGGATGAAAGGGAAATCTCCTCGTGGCCGCTGTTTTTAAGCATCTCGACAGCGTAGTTTTCAAGAGTCTCCAGGCTCCTCTCCCGCTTGGGACGGTATATCATCCCAGCCTGACAAAAACGGCAGCCTCTGATGCAGCCACGCATGATCTCTAATGTCACACGGTCCTGGATAGCCTGAACATGAGGCACCACCGGCTTCATGGGATAGGCGGTATCGTCCATATCCACCACCACCTGACGTTCCACCGTAGACGGCACGTCATCGTATACAGGCTTAAAGGAAGTCAGTGTACCATCGGCATTATATTCAGGCTCATACAATGTAGGCACGTAAATTCCCGGTATCACAGAAGCTTTGTGCAAAAACTCCTTCCTGCTATAAGATCCGCTTTTTTTCATTTTGATATAGAGATCAAAAAGGGCGTCATATGAGGTCTCGCCCTCTCCGATGTAGATGATATCGAAAAAGTCTGCTATGGGCTCAGGATTGTAGGAACAGGGTCCACCAGACATGACTATGGGCATATCGTCAGTACGATCAGCTGCCAAAAGTGGCAGACCCGCCAGATCGATGATCTGCAGGATATTGGTATAGCACATCTCATACTGCATGGTCATGCCGATGAAATCAAAATCCCTTATTGCTTCCTGGGATTCCAGGCCAAAAAGAAGGATGCTCTTTTCCTTCATGACCTTATGAAGATCCGGCCAGGGAGAAAATACCCGCTCACACCATACATCATCACGTCTGTTGAACTGTTCATACAATATCTGTATGGCCAGGTTGGACATCCCTATTTCATAGACATCAGGAAAACAGATAGCGTAGCGTAATGCTACACTATCTGCGTCCTTAATTATCGAATTCACTTCATTTCCGATATAACGTGCAGGCTTTTCCACCTGCATGAGAATATCGTCTGATAATGCTAACTTTCTCATCTATACCTCTTAAGATTTTTCGCTGCGCTTTAAATGACACGGGGAACACCGCTGCGCTTTAAATGACAATCATTAGGACTACCGCCTTGTCATCCTGAACGAAGTGAAGGATCTTTCACTCAAGATTACATGAGTTTCAACGCTGTGCAAGTTCGCGTACCACATCCTCCCAGGAGATATCCCTCTCAGCCATGAGTACCATCAAATGATACAAAAAGTCTGAGATTTCATATACCGACTCCTCGGGATTGGGATTCTTGGCAGCGATGATGATCTCCGTAGCCTCCTCACCCACCTTTTTAAGGATCTTATCAATACCCTTGTCAAATAGATAGTTGGTATAGCTGCCCTCCTTGGGATGGATCTTGCGGTCTTGGATGACATCGTACACATCCTCAAAAATCTTGAGGGGATTACGCTCCACATACTCCTTTTTAACGATCTCATTGAAGAAACAGCTGGGTGCTCCGGTATGGCAGGCAATACCGCCTACCTGGGATACCTTGGCCAAAAGTGTGTCGTAATCACAATCCGCTGTAAGAGACTTTACGTACTGGATATGTCCACTGGTGAGGCCCTTGGTCCACAGCTCATTGCGGCTGCGGCTGTAGTAGGTCATCTTGCCAATACGCATGGTGCGATGAAAGCTCTCCTCATTCATGTAGGCCAGCATCAGAACCTCATGGGTCTGATAGTCCTGAACGATACAGGGGACCAGACCGTCAGGGCCGGGATTGAGGTCACTCCACTTGAGCTTGGGCTCGAAGTTGTCCATCTTGATGCCACGATCAGAGAGCACAGCTTTCAGATTCATGATATCAGTGTTAGGCGTATTAATGAAAGAACCGTAGATACCGCGGATCTTTTCAGAGGAAAGGACGCTGACTATCTCATCGATATTGGCCGTGTTCTGCTCCAGTATATAGGGAACCTCGGTCATGTTTTCCAGTCCGCCTAAAAGATCATGGTTCATGATCAAAAGCTCGTGCACACACTGATTGATCATATCTCCGTTTTTGAACAAAAAGTCCATGGTGGTAATGGATACCAGGATCTTTTCCTGTCCGAAACGATGTGCGGCATCCTCCATCAGATCTACGGTATAGGGCTTGGAACCGTTAAGAACCACCTCGATGCAGCCCGCATATAAAAGCTTTTTAACATCCTCCAGGCGATGGATGTTACCGCCTCCGCAGGTCTTGATATCGATGTTGCGGTTGATCTCACGGATGGTAAGGATATTCTTCTCGTGCTCCTCATCCTCGTCCGACAGATCAAAACAGATGATCTTGTCTATGCCGGTATCATCGTACATATGCGCCAGTTCCAGCGCATCCATTTTTTCATCCGGCTTATTGGGATCCAAAAGTGCCATGCCGTCCTTTATGTACATGCTGGCAACTATATTTTTATGTTCCATTCTATATACTCCCCTTCGTTGATAGTACGTCATTTATACGCGGATCCAATGTGGTGGCCGCATCCAATGCTCTGGCAAATGCCTTGAACATCGCCTCGATAATATGATGTGTGTTGTCTCCGGACAGCTGTCTGATATGCAGGTTCATCATGGCGCTGTAGCTGATGGCATAGAAAAACTCCCTGACCATCTCGGTGTCAAAATATCCCACACGCTCTGATGCAAAACTGCCGTCAAAGCCAAGGTATGGCCTGCCGCACAGATCAACGGCACACATGATGAGTGCATCATCCATGGGAATGATGGTGCTGCCGTAACGTGTGATACCCACCTTGTCCTTCAGGGCCTCGGCGATGGCCTGTCCCAAAACTATGCCCACATCCTCTATGGTGTGGTGGCAATCCACATTGATATCGCCCTTACATGAAACCACAAGATCGAACATCCCATGTCTGGCAAAACTAATGAGCATGTGATCGAAAAAACCTATACCGGTGCTGACCTCTGCCTTACCTGTGCCTTCTATGTCGATGCTGATACAGATATCGGTTTCATTTGTTTTTCTCTTTATCTCTGCTTTTCTTTCCCCCATTTATTTTCCTTTCAAAGATCCTCC
>JAILEN010000164.1 GCA_024687655.1 Lachnospiraceae bacterium
GCCGGTAAGTGCCATGGCTCTGGTGGTGGAGATCTTTTTGATACTGGAGCTTTTGTCACTGTCCAGGATAGTGGCGCTGGTGGCTGCCATCTTTTTTGTGGTGTCCTATGTGCTCTGCGGAGTCTACCACGGCCGGGGTTATCAGAACCTGGCGGGAGTTACCGTGGCATACCAGCTTCACGTGCCCTACCTGCTACCCCTGGAGTCGGGGCTTTTGGAGAATGCCAATGAGGTGACCACCGTTATCTGCGGTGCCACTATTTCATATTATTTAAAGAGTGTCAAGGATCACGCATCCCAGCTTTTGGATTCCAAGGATTCCATATCCGTTTTGGATATACTCACGGAGGGTATGGTCACCAATGTAATGTTTTATGTATACCTTACCGCGCTGGTGGTGATGTTTATAGTGGTGTACAGCATCCGTAATCTCAATATCGCCCACTCTTGGCTTATCGCCGTGGCCGTGGGAGTGGTAACGGAGTCTTTGATCCTTTTGGCTGGCTATCTTTTGACGGCCCGTACATCCCAGATACCATGGCTTATCGGTGGCAATCTCATTACCCTTGCCATCGGCTTTGCCACCAACTATCTGGTGCTGGATCTGGATTATAACCGGGCACAAAAGGTTCAGTTTGAGGATGACGAATACTATTATTACGTGACGGCGGTTCCCAAGATCCGCCTTACGGAGGAATCAAAGGAGATAAAAAAGATAACGACGCAGGACACCACACAGTTAGGAAAGGGCGGAAGATCTTTTGAGTGAGTCATTCAACAATCTCAACACGTTTTTGGGGGATTACTTTAATCTGAGTATCCCTCATTTCCATGTCATAGATGGCGTGGAGATAGTGCTGATCGCTATGTTTTTCTATATGATCCTGGTATGGATCAAGGACACCAGAGCCTACATGCTGCTTCGAGGGATCATCATAGTTGTCGTATTTTTCATAGTGGCGGCCCTTTTACAGATGAACACCATCCTCTGGCTGGGAGAAAAGCTGGTCAGTGCGGGACTGATCGCACTCATAGTGGTATTCCAGCCTGAGCTTCGTGCGGCCCTGGAGAGACTGGGAAGATCCAACTGGATGAACCGTCTGATACCGGTGGTGGCCGGCAAGGATGTGGGCAAGAGATTTTCCGACAGGACCCTGCACGACCTGGTCAAGGCCAGCTACGAGATGGGCGCGGTAAAGACAGGAGCCCTCATAGTAGTGGAAAAGGAGGTCCAGCTCACTGAGTATGAGCGTACCGGCATAGAGGTGGACGCCCTTTTATCCAGGCAGCTTCTGATCAATATTTTCGAAAAAAACACACCGCTTCACGACGGTGCCGTCATAGTCAGAGGAGACAGGGTGGTTTCTGCCACCTGCTATCTTCCGCTCACGGATTCCATGATGCTTTCCAAGGAGCTGGGGACCAGACACAGGGCAGCTGTGGGTATCAGCGAGGTCAGTGACAGCGTGACCATCGTGGTATCAGAGGAGACCGGCAAGATCTCAGTAGCTACGGAAAACAGGCTGATCAGGGATGTGGACGCAGGAGAGCTCACCGAGATTTTGACGAGACTGCAGAACCCTGTGGAGGCTGCGGAAAAGCACGGTTTCTTCAAGCGGTTCGGAAGGAGGGTGCTTAATAAATGAACAGATTGAAAAGTGCCTTCACACATAATATAGGACTAAAGATAGGAGCTTTTTTCGGAGCGGTCCTACTATGGATCATCGTGGTAAACGTGGATGATCCCTCACAGTCCAAGACCTTTACCACCAACGTTCAGCTGGTAAACGAGCAGATACTGGTAGAGCAGGGCAAGTACTACAACATCCCGGAAAACGGCAACACCGTCAGCTTCAGGGTCAGCGCTAAGAGATCTATCATGGAGCGGTTGTCATCCTCCGACTTTACGGCCACGGCAGATTTCAACAATCTGGAAAATGATTCCAGGATACCGGTTGAGATAGCGGCCAACAGGTATACATCCCTGGTGGGCATTTCCACAAACCAGAAGTATATATATCTGGAGATAGGCGAGGAGAAGGAACAGAAATTCGTGATCTCCGGCGAGTATTCGGGCAACCCTGCGGAGGGCTTTGCGGTGGGTGACATCACAGTCAAGCCCAATGTAATCACCATAGCCGGACCTGCCAACATAGTCTCACAGGTGGACCATGTGGAGGCGGTATGTGATGTGAGCAATATGGACACGGATATCACTGAGAGCGTGGTGCCCAGCCTGCTCAACAGCTCAGGGGATGTGGTGGATTCCACCAAGCTCAAGCTATCCGAGACCACAGTCGAGGTCAGCGCCAAGATGCTTTCCATTAAGAAGGTGGGCGTGGACATCGAGACCGCGGGCGATCTGCCCGGGGACCTGGCACTGGAGTCGGTTTCCGTGAGTCCCAAGAGCATCAGGGTAATGGGAGAACCGGAGGTTATAAACGGAGTTACATCCATAGTCATTCCCGCAGATGTCATCGATCTGTCTACTGTGACAGTCAGCGTGGACACTACAGTGGATATCAGGACATATCTTCCTGAGGGGGTATCCCTGGTAGACAGCTCCGACGCACAGATCACTGTCAGCATCAGTCTGGTGGAGACGGTGGAGGAGACCCTGAACATACCGGCAGCCAACCTCACCATCCGGAATCTGGATCCGGCATATGTTGCAGAGTTTAACAACACCACCATTCCGGTAAAGGTATCCGGTAACAGATCCGACATAGAGGAGCTGAGCGCCGGGGATGTGGCCGGATATGTGGACGCCAGCGGACTTTCCGAGGGCAGCCACACAGTTTCCGTCAACCTGGATCTGGACGAGGGAGTTACGGCATCTACCGCTACCACCCAGATAGAGATCCGTCTCAGAGGGGCTCCGCCGGATGCGGATGAGACAGACGTGGATGGCGAGGATGATGAGACAGAAAATACTGAGACTACAGAGACGGACAATATTTTGCAGGAGGATGATACTTGAAAGATCTTTAGTTCCGCGGTTTAAGGATGACAATGGGGTTTTGTCATGACAGCGGAGCAGCGGATCTGAAGACGGTCACACTAAGGTTTAACGGGGGTGTGTGATATGATAAGTGAGAAGGTATTGGTGAAGAATCCATCCGGATTCCACTTAAGACCCGCAGGCATGTTTTGTCAGATGGCCGAGGGGTATAAGTCAAAGATACATTTTAACAAAGGCAATAACCGGGATTTCAATGCTAAAAGCATACTCTCCGTGTTGGGGGCCGGAGTCATGAGCGGTGACGAAGTAGAGATAATCTGTGACGGAGAGGACGAAAAAGAGGCACTCGACGCATTGATCGAGCTGGTCAATTCCGGTTTTGGCGAAAAAGTATAGGAGGATATATGAATTACAAGAGATACAGGAAGAACCCTGTAGTGGATTATCCTGACAGACGTTGGCCCAACAAAGAGATAGAGCATGCACCCATCTGGTGCAGCGTGGACCTCAGGGACGGCAATCAAGCCCTCATCGAGCCCATGAACGTGGATGAGAAGATGGAGTTTTTTGACCTCCTTATCAAGCTGGGCTTTAAGGAGATAGAGATAGGCTTTCCCGCAGCCAGCCAGATAGAGTTCGACTTCCTTCGCAGACTGGTGGCTGAGAACAAGATCCCCGATGACGTGAAGGTCCAGGTTTTGTCCCAGTGCCGCAAGGAACTGATAGACCGTACCTATGAAGCCATAGAAGGCATAAAAAACGTGGTATTCCACATCTACAACTCCACCTCCACACTCCAGAGGGACGTGGTCTTCGGAATGGAGAGAGATGAGATCATACAGATAGCCGTGGATGGTACCCGCATGGTAAAAGAGGGGCTTTCCAAATATGACGGCAACCTCCAGCTGGAGTATTCCCCTGAAAGTTTTTCCGGGACAGAGGTAGACTTTGCTGCGGATATCTGCAACGCAGTTGCCCGCGAATGGGATCACGCCACCGAGGCGCCCATCATTTTCAACCTGCCCAATACCGTGGAGATGAACACTCCCAACGTATATGCCGATCAGATCGAGTGGGTATCGGATCATATCGAGGACAGGGAAAATGTGATCATCAGCATACATCCACACAACGACAGAGGTACCGGAGTGGCCGGCACCGAGCTGGCGCTTCTGGCAGGAGCCGATCGTGTGGAGGGAACCCTTTTGGGTAACGGTGAGAGGACCGGTAACGTGGACATCCTCACTGTGGCCTACAATATGTTTTCACAGGGCATCGATCCCGGACTTCACATTGAAGATATCAACGAGATCGTGGAGGTATTTGAGCGCTGCTGTAAGATGGAAGTGGATATGAGACATCCCTACGCCGGCAAGCTGGTATTCACCGCTTTCTCCGGATCCCATCAGGACGCCATCAACAAGGGCACCAAGGCACTTAAGGCCAGCGGTAGTGATATTTGGCAGGTTCCCTATCTGCCCATCGATCCTGCGGATATCGGCAGAAAATATGAGCCGGTGGTCCGCATCAACTCACAGTCCGGCAAGGGCGGTGTGGCCTTTGTCATGGACACCGTTTATGGCTACAAGCTCCCCAAGTCCATGCAGAGGGAATTCGCCGATGTTATCCAGCGTATTTCCGAGCAGGTGGGAGGCGAGGTCAAGCCCGAGACCATCATGTCAGCCTTCAAAAAAGAATATCTCGATATCAAGGATCCCTACAAGCTCAACTATGTTGATATCGATGACAATATGGGAGACGACGATACCCATGTGGCTTTGGACTTCGAGTACAACGGAGAGACCTTCCACTCGGAGGCAGACGGTAACGGACCTATCGACGCTGTTACCCTGGCGATCCGTCAGTGCGTGCCTGGCATGGGCTTCACCGTTCAGGATTACTCCGAGCATGCACTTTCCACCGGAAGCCACGCCAAGGCTGCGGCTTATATACTGATGGAGGATCCCCGCACGGGCATCAGGACCTATGGTGTGGGCCTTTCTTCCAACATTACCAGAGCATCCATCAGAGGCATGTTCTCGGCAATGAACAGACTGGTAAGATTATCAAAGGATTACTTTTAAGGGTTGCATATGAAAAAGATTCTACTGACCGGATGCCAGGGGCAGCTTGGCAGAGCAATAAGGCTTGAATATGCGGACAAGGCCGATTTTATGCTGACGGAGCTTTCCGCAGAGGAGGGCATAAGTGCCCTGGACATAGCTGACCTGGATCAGGTGAGATCGGCTGTGAGCGCATTTTCTCCCGACGTGATCATCAACTGCGCTGCCTATACCAATGTGGACGGCTGCGAAAAGAATTATGATCTGGCGTACTCCGCCAATGCTGTAGGCCCCAAAAATCTGGCCACGGCAGCAGCTGAGTCAGGCTGCAGGCTGGTACATATCTCCACCGATTATGTCTTTCGGGGAGACGGTATACGTCCCTATGTGGAGACGGATGAGCCGGATCCCATCAGCGCTTACGGGAGGACCAAGCTGGCGGCGGAAACATCCATCCGGGAGATATTTGATGACTATCTGATCCTCCGTACCGCCTGGCTTTATGGTGAGGGCAAAAACTTTGTGCGTACCATGCTGGCGGTGGCGGAGAACCATGACGAGGTGTCCGTGGTCTGTGACCAGAAGGGATCACCTACCAGCGCCTCAGAGCTGGCAGCCATGATACATTTTCTGCTGGATGCGGGAGCCTCAGGACTTTTCCACGCCACCTGTGAGGGAGATACCAACTGGGCCGATTTTACCGAGGAGATATACCGGCTGGCAGGGAAAAATGTCAGGGTCCGTCATGTTACCAGTGAGCAGTATGCTGAGGCCAATCCGGATGCTGCCAGGCGACCCAAGTATTCGATCCTGGAGAACGCTCATCTCAAGCAGCTGACGGATGAGTTTTCCATGGCTGGATGGCAGGATGCCATAGCTGTATACATGAGGGAGATGGGTTATTGATGACGGAGCCGGCGACTGTTGAAGCAGAGGGGGGAGCGCCCCTTGTGTCGGTGTGTATCCCGGCCTACAACAACGCCTCTACCATCAGGGATACGGTAGAGTCGGTGCTGGCGTCGGACTATAAAAATATCGAGGTCATCATCGTGGATGACTGTTCCTCAGACGATACCTTTGATGTGGCGGAGGCCATCGATGATGAAAGGGTGTTTGTCTGTAAAAATTATGATAATCTCGGCATGGCGGGCAACTGGAACAGGTGCCTTTCTTGCTGTAAAGGGGAGTATATCAGACTGCTGTGCGCCGATGACAGGATAGATGCGGATCTGATATCCACTGAGGTGGGTATACTGGATGAGCACCCCCGGGTGGTGATGGTGTCTACGGACACGGCCTTTATAAACGAGGCCGGGGAAGTGGTGGGACACTATGACAGATATAAAAAAAACGGCGTGGTGCCGGGCAGGGAAATCTTTAAGAGTTCTCTTTTTACCAGAGATTATCTGGGTGCTCCTCTGGCCAACCTTTTCAGAAAAAGTGCCGCAGAGGCGGTAGGAGGATTTGATACTTCCTTTTCGTACATCATAGATTATGATTTCTTCGGAGGCATCGCGCTCCTGGGAGATGTGTATGTCCTTCATGAAAAAAAGAATTACTTCATGCTCAGATCCGGGTCCAATACTTCCCGGGTTTTGGGCGGAGCCGGATCCGCGGACTACATCAGGGAGCACAGGCTTTTGGTGGAAAAATATGCCGGGGCCCTGGGGCTTGGCGGTTTTGAAAAATGGCTTTCCGTAATGATCAGGAGAGCGACTGTATTTTTGGGTGGCATATATCTGGGAGTGAAGGGATGACAAAGCGTCTGATCATCATTCCGGCATACAATGAGGCCGGCAACATCATACGCACCGTGGAGGACATCAGGGAAAACGCGAAGAGCTTTGACTACGTCATAGTAAACGACTGCTCCGATGATGACACCATGCGCATCTGCGAAAAGATGGGTTATAACTGTCTGAACCTGCCCATCAGATCGGGAATAGGAGCGGCGGTGCAGGCCGGATATCTGTATGCAAAAAGATACGGATATGAATGCGCCATCCAGATCGATGGAGACGGACAGCATGATGTCACATTTTTGGAAGAGATGGCTGATGAGCTGGAAAAGGGCAAGGTGCAGATGGTCATCGGGTCCAGATTCATAGAAAAGCAGGGTTATCAGTCAAGTATCTGGCGACGGATGGGGATCAGCTGGTTTACCTTTTGGATATTCCTTTTGACAGGGGCGAGGATCACGGATCCTACCAGCGGCATGAGGATGGTGGGCCGGGATGTGATCAACTTTTTCGCAGAGGAGTATCCCAAGGATTATCCGGAACCGGAGACGGCGGTGACGCTTTTACAACTGGGATACGCCATAGGGGAGATCCCCGTGAGGATGAAGCAGCGAAAGAGCGGAGAGTCCTCCATTTCACCGGGACGGGCCATCTACTATATGACCAAGGTGACCATAGCCTGTTTAATGGCAAGGCTGGGATATAAAAGATTCTTCGTACCTTATAAGGAGATACAGTGAGCTTCAGATTACAGATAATAATCGCCATAGCGACTGCCATTGCGTTTTTTTACATAGGCAACAAGGTGCGCACCAGGGTCATAGAACTGAAATACGCGCTGGTGTGGTTTCTTTTGGCCATAGTGCTTTTGATCATGGACCTGGCACCCAACCTCATGGAGCAGGCGGCGCATCTCATGGGAGTCACCCTTCCCATCAACATGCTGACCCTTTTGGGCTTCGGGTTTGTGCTCATAATACTGTATTCATTTACCCTCGTACTGACTAACGAAAACAGGCGTACAAAGCGGCTCACCCAGGAGGTGGCGCTTTTGAACAAGAGACTGGAGATACTGGAAGAGAAACTGGCAGAGGCCGGGATAGAGGTGGAGTCGCCCATAAGCGGCACCGCGGATCCCCGACCACAGCATGATATAGAAATATAAACAGGAGGATCATAATGAGAACATACTTGGTAACAGGCGGAGCCGGTTTTATCGGCAGCAACTACATCCACTACATGTTTGAAAAATACGGGGATGATATCCGCATCATAAACGTGGACAAGCTGACCTATGCAGGGAATCTGGAGAATCTGAAGTCCGTAGAGGGCAGGGACAATTACACCTTTATCCGTGCGGACATCTGCGATGAGGCGGCTATCAACAAGATATTTGAGGAAAACGAGATAGACCGGGTGGTGCATTTTGCAGCCGAGTCCCATGTGGATCGCAGCATCACGGATCCCAATGTCTTTGTCAGGACCAATGTGATGGGAACGGCCTCCATGCTGGCGGCAGCCAGAAAGGCATGGGAGAAACCGGATGGCAGCTATCCTGAGGGAGTAAAGTTTTTGCATGTATCCACCGATGAGGTATACGGTTCCCTGCCGGATGATCCGGATGCATACTTTTACGAGACCACGCCATACCAGCCCCACAGTCCCTATTCCGCCAGCAAGGCGGGCAGTGACATGCTGGTAAAGGCCTATATGGATACCTATCATTTCCCGGCGAATATCACCAACTGCTCCAACAACTACGGACCCTACCAGTTCCCGGAGAAGCTGATACCACTGATGATCCATAATGCACTGGCAGGAGAGAAGCTTCCCGTATACGGCGACGGCAAGAACGTCCGTGACTGGCTCTATGTGGGAGACCATGTACGCGGTATCGATATGGTACAGGAGAAGGGCAGACTGGGTGAGACCTACAATATCGGAGGCCACAACGAGAGGCAGAACATACAGATAGTCAAGACCATAATCTCCACCCTGCGTGAGATGCTGCCGGAGGATGACCCCAGGCGTGAGCATGTGACCGAGGACCTCATCACATACGTGGAGGATCGTAAGGGACACGACAGACGTTACGCCATCGCCCCCGACAAGATCAGGGCAGAGATCGGCTGGGAGCCCACCGTATTTTTCGAGGAGGGTATCAAAAAGACCATCCAGTGGTTTTTCGAAAATGAGGAGTGGATGAAAAACGTCACTTCCGGCGACTATGAAAAGTACTATGAGAAGATGTACGGAGACAGGCTTTAATGAGCGATGCGAGGATCGCTGTACTTGTAGTAACATATAACAGGATCGCGCTGCTGCGCGAATGTGTAGATGCGGTGTTGGGGCAGACTCATGCCGCGTCTGCTTTGTATATAGTGGATAATCACAGTGAGGACGGGACGGCGGAATATCTGGAGGAACTCGCCTGTCAACATGAGGATGACACTTGTCATCCTGAGCGGAGGGCGAAGCCCGGAGCCGAAGGATCTTTACCTCCAGTCCGTGTCATCACTTCGGATAAAAACCTGGGTGGCGCCGGCGGTTTTGAGCTGGGAGTCAGGACGGCACTTTCAGAGGGATCCGATTTTGGCTGGCTGGTACTCATAGATGACGATGCCATTCTGGCACCTGATTTTCTGGAGAAAATGGCAGCAGGTGTCGACGCACACCCCAAGGTCAGGCTCTTTGCAGGAGCGGTAAAATGCCGGGACAATATAGACACCAATCACCGACGCCGCATCAAAAACCGGCTGATCTTTTCCGAGGAGTGGGTGCCTGAAAGGGAGTATGCGACGGGGAGCTTTTTCTGTGACATGGCTACCTTCTGCGGACTCATGATATCCCGGGAGATGATGGAGGAGGCAGGCGCACCCAGAGGGGATTACTTCATCTGGTATGATGATACGGAATACTGTCTCAGATGCGGCAGGGTCGCAGCGGGCCGGGGATATGAAGAGAGGATACTGGTACTGCCCGAGGCCGTGACAGATCACAGATCCCAGCCGGTGGAGGCAGGGGGAGACATACTGATGCGTACTGACTGGAGGAGCCGGTACGGATGGGCCAACCGCTATGATGTGGCCCGCAGATATCTGGGCGCTCTCACAGCCTTTACTGTAAAATGCGAATACCGTATCCTGCGGCTGAAGAGTCGGATCATGGCACTTTCATCCGACGAGAAGATCAGAGGTCAGGGGCAGTTTAACGTTAAAATGATAGGTGAGGTTTTTGACGCTATAGGCAGGTGACCGGTTCATCTGGGAAACGAGGCGGTTATGAGTGAGATTACAAATAAGAGTATCACATGGATGGATGCGGTACAGGTCATTCCCAAAAGAGATCCCCGGGGACACAAGGGTACCTTCGGAAAGGTACTGGTGGTAGGGGGCAGCCATGGCATGGCAGGGGCAGCATATTTTTCCGCCCGGGCGGCTCTTTTGATGGGCTGTG
This sequence comes from Lachnospiraceae bacterium, assembly GCA_024687655.1. GTDB lineage: Bacteria > Bacillota > Clostridia > Lachnospirales > Lachnospiraceae > JAILEN01. The sequence goes on from JAILEN010000164.1 coordinate 10,221, forward strand.
GCATGGTGCGTATAGCAACCCATGAGTGTAACCGTATCATCATGCAGATCAAACTGCCTGAGGCACTTTTATCCACCTATGAGGATCGCCATTTTGAGGATGTGATATTTGATGCCATCCGGTGGGCGGATGCGGTGGTGATAGGGCCGGGGCTGTCCACGGAATCTCCGGAAAAGGAGGTTTTCAAATATGCCTTTGAAAAGTCCTGCGAGGCGGGACTTCCCATGATAATAGATGCGGACGGGATCAATATCCTGGCTGGGAAAATGTCCCTTTTGGAGGGTGAGCATCCCCCCATCATACTCACTCCCCATCTGGGGGAGATGGCCAGACTCACAGGCGCATCAGTGGAGGTTATTGCTGATAACATGCCGGAGGCAGCCCGGGATCTGGCACAAAAATATAATGTTACCGTACATCTGAAATCCCACCGGTCGGTTACCGCCACCTATGACAGTGATGAGGTGATGGAAAACACTACCGGCAACGACGCCATGGCCACCGCGGGAAGCGGGGATGTGCTTTCCGGGATAATGGCGGGACTTTTGGTCCAGCAGGCGGATCCTTTTTGGGCGGCATCCGTGGGAGCATATATACATGGCCTCTGCGGGGATACTGCGGCGGAACAGCTGGGTCATGCTTCCGTTATAGCATCGGATCTTTTAGATGCCATACAGAGAGTTTTGAGAGGATTGGAACAGTAATCATATCATGAGGTCTACGCAGCGCTTACGCAGGACGAATTTCATATTGCTTTTGGGAGTGTTCGCCTTCATTTTGTTTTGCTATTCCTATGGCAGCAAGGTCACATCGTACAATACCACCCTGTATGCCTTTTCATACAGGTACGGTTTTATTTCCCGCGCTTTTATCGGTACCATTTATCAGGGGCTGGGGACAGTGTTCGGCTTCGATATGCTGCATTATGACAGCGCACTGAAGTTCACCCAGATCATCACGGGGATATTCTTTTTGGACATGTTTTTGTTTTTCATGTTCATCTATAAGTGGACCAAGTCGGAGTATCTGAAATATTCAGAGCTTCTAATCGTTCTGATGACGGTGCTCACGGTACCCATGTTTTCCTCCAAGTATAATTTCGGCAGAGTGGATATCTACATGTTCGGCTTTTCGCTTTTGGGAGCCATCATCATCATTTCAAAGCGGTGTGAATGGCTTTTGATACCTATTGTGGCAGCCTGCTGCATGGTACATCAGGGCTATGTCTTCATGTATTTTAACATCATTCTGGTACTTCTGATATACAGGGTTTTTACGCCGGAGGATGAGGCTGCAAAAAAGAAAAACGCCAGGCGATACGGCGTGATCTTTGCTCTGTGTTTCATCACCGGATCGGCGCTGTTTTTATACTTTGAGTTTTTCTCCAGGACCAACGGCCAGAGCATAGCCAACGAGATCATCCGCAACGCATCTGCAGTGTCATACCACGGGGATTACCACAAGACCCTTATTGACCACGAGATATTGAACGTGGACCTGGCGGGAGCGGAGCGGGGCTTTCACTTGGAAAACTTTATCCAGGCGCCCTTCTTTCTGATCCTGGTGTCACCCTTTTTGTGGCTGTGGTACCGCTTTGCAAAAGAGGTGTTTAAGAGGGCGGAGACTACTGAGGCAAAGATCAAATACTTCTTTGTGCTCTTTGGCTTTTTGACTCTTGTGCCCAATTATGCCTTAAAGGTAGATTACGCCCGGTGGACCTTTGCGGCGGCCACCTATTTTCTGGTAGTCACACTGGCCCTCATCGCCATGGAGGATCAGGTGATAGTAGAGAGTCTGAGGGAGGTTCGGACGCTTCAAAAGGGACATCCCTGGCTGGTTCTGATCATTCCCTATATGATAGTGCTGGTGCCTTTTTGGGACGTGTATTTTGACCAGGTTCTCAAAAACCTGGGAGACTGGGTGATCGTGCTGATAGACGGACGCTTTCCTGCGCTGGGGCTGGCGGAGGCCGTGACCCAAAATGCGGAGCTGTAAAGTGCTCCATGTCATTCTGAGCGTGATGAAGCTTCTGTCATAGACAGAAGCTTGAAGAAGTCATCGGAGATGACTTCAACCAAGCGAAGAATTTTTATACGGAGAATGTATGACAGAAGAGAGAAGTCTTTTTGAAAACATAAAAGTGATGGTCTTTTTGATGGTGATGACCGGAGTCTATCTCCTCAGGTACTTTACCCATGAGACCAACATCACCAAGATAGAGGAATACTATCCTGTGGCCATCAGGGCAACGGCAGTATTCTATCTTTTGATGTTCGCACTTTTTGTACTGGTGCTGAAAAAAGGCGGAAAGTATGCTCACGTTTGGTGCGCCATTTTCTGCGGCATGTCTGCCGCCACCTTTTTGCACAGAAACACTCTGGGCGGCGTGTATCTGTATCTGGCCATGATAATGGTGCTCATGATCATGGTGTGTGTATGGGGCAGGCTGTTTTTGCTGTTGATCCCCCTGTACGCCCTGGGAGTATTTATATATCCCGGCTTCTTTTTGCTGGGAGCACCCATGCTGCTGGGAGCAGTGGGATACCAGTCAAAGCTGCGTCCCATCAGGCGCCTGGTGATAGTGGCGGGGATCATTACAGCCGGGGCGGTGTTTTACATGTCCATCCATTCGGAGGTTCCCCTTTGGGAGGACACCTACGGAGTCCTGTCCCGTTTCAATCCCTATATGGAGTTTCACGGCATGGATGACGAGGAGATGATACACTCTGCCAAGATACTGGAGCTCATTGTTTTTACAGTTATGATATCTCCATACATCTATATGTATCTGAGGATCCTGCATGAGGTGAAATGGCAGGCGAAATACCTGTCATTTCTGATAGCAGGGGTGCTGCCCCTGGCAGAGTACATATCCCAGGAGCATCCCGGACAGGTGGTATGGTTTTTGATGATCTATTATCTGTGCGCCGTCATGTTTCCCGTGATCTGGGGAGATGCGGTGTGGACTTCTGCCCTGGAGAATATGGTGACTCGCATAAAGCAGATACCGGGATGGATCATTTTCATCATCTGGCCCTTCTGCCTCTTCCCCTTCCGGCGAGGCATGATATGTCTGGCCAGCCGGTGGGTCACAAAGCTCATCATCTTCAGGCACTTTGGAATAGAGGTGTGACGGCTACATAATGAGAACCAAGAACTCCGTGATAAACTTTTTGGCCAGCACAGGCAGCCATTTCATAAACGTAATCCTGTCCTTCGTGGTGAGGACTATCTTTATCTATACCCTGAGCGCCGAGTATCTCGGCATCAACGGACTTTTCATCAACGTTCTTACGGTGCTTTCCTTTGCGGAGCTGGGTATCGGCACTGCCATGATATACAAGCTCTATGAGCCTGTTGCAAATGACGATCGTGACATGATACGGAGACTTATGAACCTGTACCGCAGACTCTATATGGGAGTGGCTGCGGCGGTGGCGGTCTTCGGGCTTTTGTTGGTGCCGGCCCTGCCTTATCTCATTGCAGACTACGAGCTCTACAGCGACATGGAAAACCTGACGCTGATCTATCTTCTGTTTCTTTTTGATGCGGTAAGCTCCTACTTTTTTTCCTACAAGCGATCCATAATCTATGCAAACCAGAGGGCCTATATCACCACGGCCATCGATGCGGTGGTGATGATAGCGCAGTTTTTGATCCAGATGATAGTCCTTCTGGTATATAAGAGGTTCATCCCTTTTCTGCTGATACAGGTGGCTTCTTCGGTGATTAAAAACGTGATCTGTGCAAAAGCGGCGGACAGGGAGTATCCCTTTTTGTCGGAGGATAAGACCTCCCTTCCCGATGATGAGGTTCGCCGTGATATCAGAAAAAACATAGGCGCCATGTCCCTTCACAGGCTGGGGGATATCATCGTAAACAATACGGACAATCTGATCATGTCCGCTTTTGTGGGGCTGGGTGCAGTGGGCATTTTTTCCAATTACATCATGATCCAGGCCACGGTCAATACGGCGCTAAACGGGTTTTATGCGGCCTTTACCGCCGGCATCGGAGATTTGTCGGTGGATGAAAAAAGCAGGATGAGCTTTGACCGGGATGCTGTTACCGTGGATGGTGAAAAAAGTGGCAGGCTCTTTGAGGTCTATAAGACGCTTTTGTTTTTAAGCTTCTGGATCTACGGGTTCTGCTCCTGTGCATTTTTGGTGATGTATAATCCCTTTATTGAGGCATGGGCCGGAGAGAAATACCTTTTTGACATGAGCATCGTGCTTTCCATCGTAGCGGTATTTTACCTCAACGGCATGAGGCGTGTGACCCTGTCCTTCAGGGATGCCATGGGACTGTTCTGGTATGACAGATACAAGCCCATATTCGAGATCATCATCAACCTGGTGGCTTCGGTGATTTTGGTGCAAAAGCTGGGAGTCATGGGCATCTTTTTGGGGACGGTCATAAGCGTCCTTACCACCTGTTTTTGGATAGAGCCTCTGGTCACCTTCAGACATGGCTTTGGAATGGGGGTGGGAGTGTATTTCAGGCGCTATGCTTTTTATACTTTTATCGCTGCCCTGGATACGGCTCTTACATGGTATCTGTGCGGGATGATAAAGGTGCCGGGATGGCCCGGAGTTTTTCTTAAGGCAATGATATGCGTATTGGTATATAACACAGTGGTGGCACTGCTGTTTGGCAAAAGCCGCGAGATGAAGGACGTGACAGACAGACTTTTGGCAATGAGGGATCGGCATCAATGATATTACAAAAGCTGCTTTTTCCGAAAAAGGGAATATGTGAGGAGAAGCTCCTTTATTTTCGCGGTGACATATCTGGTGTCGGCGAGGATGAGGTTTATCTGTGGGCCGGTGAGACTCTTTCACTGGAGAGTTATTTTAACTGTTTTTCCATAGGAAAATGGATGAGGTACACCCGGCTGGATGAGCTGTATCTGTCCCTCAGATTTTCGGGTGACGTGAAGATAAAGGCGGTAAACGCCGTAGGTGATAAAAGGGAGTCCGAGTTCTTGGCCAGGGACACCTATGCCAAGGTGGCCCAGATGTCCAGACAGGAATATGAGATACCCACTGCCCTGGAGGATGAGCAGGGTGGAGGACGGATATACTTTGGCAGACTGCCGAAGGAGGGGATCCTTTTTGTGGAGATCACTGCCGTGACGGATGCGGTGATAAGCGGCGGCACCTATGAGACCCGGGACAGGGAGGATATCAATGACATCAGGCTGTCCTTTAATATCTGTACCTTCAGGCGTGAAGGAGCGCTTAAGAAAAATGTGGACAAGCTGCTTTTGGAGCTGATTGAGAATCCCGCATCCCCTGTGTACAGACGGGGAGAGGTATATATATCGGATAACGGGCAGACCCTGCCGGCGGATCTCTTTGACTATAGGGAGTCGGTTCATATCATACCCAATAAAAATGTGGGGGGAGCCGGCGGTTTTACCAGGACAATAATCGAGTCTGTGCTGTATCGGAGGACGACGCCATTTTCCCATGTGATACTCATGGATGATGATATAGAATTTGATGCTGCCATCATCGAGAGGGTGTATATGCTTTTGACCCTCATGCAGACCGAGTACAGGGATGCCAATGTGTGCGGTGCGATGCTGGAGCTGGAACGTCAGTATATGCAGTTTGAAAACGGGGCTTTCTGGAAGGGTGTCAATATCAGGTCCTTTAATCACGGATGGGATCTGAGGGATCAAAAGGCGGTGAGCGCCAACGAAGCAGACAACGCGGTAAACTACGGCGGCTGGTGGTTCTGCTGCATCCCCACCTCGGTGATAAATGAAAACAATCTGCCTCTGCCGGTGTTTATCCACTATGATGACATCGAGTACGGACGCAGGCTTTCCCACAACGGGATCATCCTGATGAACGGTATAGGGGTGTGGCATCCCTATGGGGACAACAAGCAGCCCAACTCCATGAATTACTACGATGAGAGGAACATCATGATCACCATGGCGGTGGCGGATGAGCCCTGCACTCTGGCAAAGATGATCGACCATCTGTCCAGGATAACTACCAGGGATGTGATGCGCTACCGCTACGAGGCGGCGCAGGTCAGCTTTTCGGGGATAGAGGATTTTTTGAACGGGCCGGAGGCTTTTATGGAGCTGGATCCTGTGGAGAATCATAAAAGGCTGATGGAGCAAAATTACAAATGGATGGATCCCGTCGAGGCCGGGGTGGATCCGGGAGGCACGGACGTCATCCATTCCAGACGATATGAGGACTATCCGGTATTTGTGCCCTGGCTTGAGATACTCTGCTGGGGGCTGCCCCTTTTAGGAGGCCGCCCTCGGGTGGTGGACGAGTCGGATATAGGATATGGCTTTTTGTCCCGGGAGACATTTTTCTACGACAGCTCGAGGAAGCAGGGCTATCTTTTAAAACGCGAGCGGAAAAAGACAAAGGCATCATTTAAGAAGTATTTTGAAATAAAAAAGAGGCTGGAGGATGAGTTCGCCGACGCTCTGGAGGAGTGGCGGTGCTACGGCGACAGGCTAAAGACACTGGAGTTTTGGGAGGAGTATCTGGGACTTAAATAAGTGATACCCACGGTCATCCCAGGAGCAGCGAAGGATCTATGAATAAAAGAAGCTATGAAATAATACCCGCACCCAAGGGTGAAAACCTTGCGGAATACAGAAATACAGCCATTAAAAAATGCAGGGCGGACTATATGGTTTTTGAGGGGCCTGATATGGTTTTTGATCCGGCCATGGGAGATGTGCTTGCGTCGGAGATGGAGCGTTCCGGGGCGGGACTGGTACTCTGCGGCTATGATATCACAGAGGGTGATGAGGTCATATATGAGACCCCGGAATTTAACCGTCGTGTCATGGATCGTGAGGACATGCTGTGCCGCTATTTTTACCAGACTCACTATCAGGGCTATGTCTGTAACAAGATGTTTAAGACCTCGGTGCTGAAAAAGAAGCGCATCCGTTTTGACACGGACATCCCGGGTTCAGAGGAGATGCTTTTTCTCGTCAGATATACCAAGGCCATCCATGATGTGGTGATGCTGCCGGATATATTGTGTCATATAAAAAATGTGGGTGAGGCGGATCTGGGTCTGGAGCTGGAGGCTTTCTACCGCATGAGAAAAAAGCTGTGGCGGCACGATGACGCCCAGTGGCTGTGCGACCAGAATATTGAGCTTTTGGAGATGGAACTTGATACAGAGATTTGAGAAGAGTGACAGAGTAAAAATATGGGTGGCGGTGATCGCTCTTTCCATCGTCATCGCCTATGTGATGTCGGCCGTCATCGACAGGGATTTTCTGGCGGCGGTATACCATGTGCTCACCGGCAGGGACAGCGGCGTGGACAGTGTGGGCGGCATGTTTTTATCACGGCTTTCACCGGCGAACTTCACCCGGATCAGGGTGATCCGGATGGAGGTCATGGCCATCGCTTTTTTTGTCTTTATCATGCATCCCGTCTACGGGATCCCCACCCTCTATGAATTTGTCTATGACAAGCGCTGGCTTCTGGCCATGATGCTGCTGGCGTTTTTTATCCTAAACGGCCTCAATGGCGACAGCATCTCCTGCTATGATTACTATGTGCAGTCGGGTTCCGGCTCAGAGTTTATCTATCCCATCATAGGTAAGGAACGGGAGATCCGCTCCGACGAATGGCTGGTGGTCACGCCACAGATCCTCTACGGCATCATGCAAAAGGGCGGCCTTCATTTTCCGGCTCTTTTTGATATCATCACTAATCCTCTTTCCCTTGTATACTGGATCATCTGGCGTGTGCTTGGAGGACGGGCCTATTACAGTGCATGGTGGTATACGCCCATCTTTTTGGGTGGGCTTTTGACCGCGGAGTTTCTGCAGATCATACTGGCAGGGGATGCATCCGACGATGTCGGAGTGGTTCCATTAAATACAAAGCAAAAGCTGCTGGTGTCTGCCTCAGGCTTTATGATCTTTTTGTCCTCCTTCTATCAATGGTGGGCTTTTCCCTCATACTTTTTCTATATCCACGGAGCTGTGGTTTTTCTGTGGTATTTTTTCCATACTGAAAAGCTGTGGCAGAAAGCGGCCCTTCTGTATGGTGTTGCCATAATGGCATTTCAGTATCTTAGACTATTGTATCCCACGTGGCAGGTGCCCTTCGGATATG
>JAILEN010000174.1 GCA_024687655.1 Lachnospiraceae bacterium
GGCTGATGGAAGGATGGATTGATATGATCATTTAAAAACTGAACATGAAAAGTGTCTGCACACAATTCCTGATACTTTCTGTATGTGGGACTCATGTTGGAATAGATTCCCGGGCCCCTGCGTTCAAAAGTCTTGTGTCCATCAGGATATTCATGCAAAACATGATTGTCAAATTCCTCATGTAAAAGCTCCTTGATGAACTCCTTCTGGGGATAAGCCAGGCGATCCCTCTTTTCATTTTTGCCATAGACCTTTTGAAGGTACTTCGCAAACTGTGGAAACTTGGGATGCAAAGTAGGCTCGCCTCCGATTAGTGCCACCAACCCCTCGAAGCCATCCATGGAATCCACCGCACGTTCAAAGGTCTCCTCGCTCATAAAAAACGGCTTCTTATGATTACCGCAAAACCTGGTGCAGTTGGAGCACTTCTCGTTACATGCATTTGTAACATCTATCAGTATTATCTGCATATCCTGTGGTGAACGCATCTCTTACCTCCTGTCATTCCTTAAAAACAGATCAATCTTTTCAAATACCATCTCCGGTGTGATGAGGGCCATGCACTCAGGCTCGGCCATATCACGGGCACAGCGGTTTACGTCAGGGAGGAGACCATAGCATCCGTGGCACTTCCCGGCTTTTATATTCTCATTACCTTCATATCCGTAGTACTCTTCGACTGACGGACCGAAAAGGACAAAACACTTTGTACCGATCTGCGAGGCCATGTGGACTGTGCCACCCTCAATATCAAGGTGAAACGCAGCTCCTTTTAAAACCGACGCCACATTCTCCATGGGCTCACCCAGAACAAACTCATCGACCCCCGAAAGCCTTATGGCATCCCTTGCGCCCAGCTGTACTGCTACCATATCCGGATAGGACTCTTTTACCATTGAAACGACTTTTTCAAATCGCTCCTGTCTCCACATCTTGGCCACCTTCGACGGATCAGCACATTCCCCGGTACCGAAGTTTACCGTATAATAATCCGTGAGATTTAATGAAGCGGCAAATGCCTCGCCTCGTTCCGTAATGGGTATATTTACAACCTTATCATTTATTTCGAATGCGTCATTATAGTTGAAACCGTTATAAGCATTCAGTCCACGATATCGACGGATATTATTGGGAACAGCTACCGGCGTGCTTATGGAGATCTTTTCCAATTCCGCCTCCGCACGTACCTTTTTAAGCCTCGGCAAAAGCCCGGCATATTTTTCCGACAGCACATCCTCTTTTATCTCATCTATCCGAACATATCTGCATGCCTCAATGGCCATGGCTATGCCATAATCGTGGCAGCTGCTGTCGTATCTGCTGCCCAGATCCTCGTATACATTTTTTACATTAGATACATCCGAATAAAGGTATCGCAGATAATCTGCATTCCTGATAGAGAAAATATCCACGGAAATATCAGGAGCGAATCTGATGACCTCTGTTACAAACCGTTTTTGGATAATATTGTCTCCCAGGCCTCCCGAAATAAGGATCGCCATGGAGGATGAATGATCCTGTTTGGTGGAGTCATCCGTATCCGAAGTCGTCCCCGCAAAAACATTTATACTCTCAACATCCCGTTCAAAAACACATATTATCTTTTCATCAGGCACACCCTGCTCATGGAGGATCCTGAATATCTCATTTGCAGCGATCTGAACCCGGATGGCTATCACTATATAGTCGTATCCGAAGTCCCTGATCGCATCAGGTGAAATGACAGGAACCGCCATATCGGGATACTTTTCATAATTCCGATCTGCCATGGCCACCACCTTACAGTAGCCCGTGATCAAAAGCTGTTTTAAGTACTCCTGTCCCAGGGTCCCTGCGCCATAAATGATAACAGATGCGCCGGGTCTTATTTTTTCAAAGGGAAAAAGATATCTGTAATCGCTCATTTTTCCAGCTTTTCTATTATGGCCGTAGTTGACTTCCCTTCAACAAAGGGAAGTGTCATTACGGTTCCTCCCCACGACCTGACTTCCGCGGCGCCTACGATCTCATCCGGATCATAATCACCGCCCTTGACCAAAACATCAGGACGAACCTTTTTTATCAATTCAAGAGGAGTATCCTCTTCAAAAGGGATCACCTCATCCACAAAAGACAGTGCTTCAAGGACAAGCTTCCTGTCCATCAGAGTATTAATGGGACGCTGATCACCTTTTAATCTTTTCACCGAAGCATCCGAATTCAATCCGACTATCAGCCGATCCCCCAGTGCCCTTGCCTTCTTCAAATAATCAATATGTCCGGCATGGAGAATATCAAAACAACCATTTGTGAAAACAACCTTTTTATCTGAGTTCCCATCCATGGCAGAGGCGACTTCTTCCGGAGTAACAATGCTCGTACCCACCTTGCTGACCTGGATCCCCGCAGCGATATTTGCAATCCTCATCGCCTCATCTATTTTCTTTCCCATCAGGTATTCAGCAGCCAGATATGCTATGGAAGTATCTCCAGCGCCCGTGACATCATAAACCTCTTTTGCGGCGCTCTGCACTTTTGCTATCAGCCCGTCTGTATCTACCAGGAGCATCCCGTCTGCACCCAATGTGGCCAGAACATATTTACACGATGCCTCACGACACAGGAAAACCGCCGCCGCCTCAGCCTCCTCCAGGGTAGCCACAGGCATCCCCGTCAGTTCCGACAACTCCTTGCGGTTTGGCTTGAGCAAAGTTGCATTTTTATACTTGGAAATGT
>JAILEN010000176.1 GCA_024687655.1 Lachnospiraceae bacterium
TGAGCTTTTGTTTGTTGGCAGGCTTGCGCAGAAGCTGGCTTTTAGGTTTGTAACACCGGGGAAAGATCCCATGATACTGATAATATTAGGGATTTCTGCCATGTCCGTATGTCTTATGTGTCCGCTTATGAGTCTGGCGGCAACCATCCTTTTTAAGAATGCTGGAACTGAATTTGTTGCAGTTTGGCTTCAGACCACCGTGTTTAACTTTCCAATGGCGCTGTGCTGGCAGGTATTTGTGGCAGGACCGCTTGTTAGAAACGTGTTTGGGTTTTTTGTCAGGACACTTTCAAAACAAGATCCACAGAGCGTAAGTACAGCTTAACTGTAATAAATCTGTCATTTGCTTAGATCCGTCAAATCGCTATAATACAAAGAGGTTACGGAGATAATAGGAGATCATATAAAAGCTTCATCAAAGGCTTTTGGGCAGCGGTAAACAATAAAAGGCAGGGATTGTCCCCCCGTCTCCTTTATAGGTTTTTGTGCTTTGAAAATATCTCCCAAAAAGCCACAGCACTGGCAGCGGCAACATTCAGTGAATCCACTTCATGCTGCATGGGGATAATGACCTCATGATCGGCATATGACAGAATATGTTCGGATATTCCGTGATCCTCATTTCCCAGGATGACGGCATTCTTTTTATTATCAAAAGAAAAATCTCCCAGCCTTTTTGCATTATCGGAAAGTGCCAGCGCAAAGAGCTCAAATCCCGATCTTTTTACTCTTCTGCTACGTTCTTTTCTGCATAGGTCCAGTCCACTAGAAAGACACTTTCCATACTGACTCTGGCAGCCCTATAGTTTAATAATATTCACGTTCTTGCCCCTTTTATGAAGATGTCCCGCTGATCTAAAGATAATAAATAATGTCGAGTTCAATAGTATAGTATTGATCTGCCATTTTCAACATAATTATTCGGTGTCTTAACCCCGGGAATTATTGCGTTTACGTTATTTTTAGTGTATTCTTATTCTTGGTCGCGCTGAGCGACCGACCACGAAAAGGAGATGAGACAAAATGAGTGATAACGAGACAATGATGCAGTATTTTGAGTGGTATCTTCCCAACGACGGCATCTGGTGGAGGAGATGTGAAGCCAAGGCAGAGGCACTGGCTAAAATGGGCGTAACCGAGGCGTGGCTGCCCCCAGCATACAAAGGTACTTCCCAGGAAGACGTGGGATACGGTGTTTATGATATGTACGATCTGGGCGAGTTTGACCAGAAGGGCACCATTCGAACCAAGTATGGGACAAAAAAGGAATATCTGGCTGCCATAAAAGCTATGCACAAAGCCGGAATCAAGGTGTTTGCGGACATTGTTTTAAATCATAGGTTAGGAGCTGACGAGACTGAAGATGTAATGGCCTACACCGTGGCGCCAAATGACAGAAACCATGTCACCGGCGAAGAGCGCCAGGTCAGGGTATGGTCAAAGTTTAACTTCCCGGGCAGAAATGGCAAGTACAGTAAGTTTACATGGGATCACACCTGTTTTACCGGTACTGACTGGGACGAGCTGACTCATGAGCAGGGACAGCTGTACTGTTTTTCAGGCAAAACATGGGACCAGCAGACCGACATTGAAAACGGCAATTTCGACTATCTGATGGGGTGCGACGTAGATATGGATAACCCAGCAGTGGTAGAAGAAGTATATAACTGGCTTTCCTGGTATATTGATGAGACCGAAATCGACGGTGTGCGGCTGGATGCGGTAAAGCACATCAAGTTTGATTTTTACAAGGATATGTTAAAACGTATCAGAAAAGACAAAAAGAAAGCGCTCCCTGCGGTCGGGGAATACTGGCACGGAGATATAGGCAGGCTTTGTTATTATCTGGATACGGTAGATAACGAGATGTCCCTTTTTGATGTGACACTGCATTACAATTTCTTCAATGCCTCAAATCACGGTGACGGCTTTGACATGAAGATGATATTTGACAATGCACTTGTGGCGTTTAGGCCCGAAAGAGCCGTGACATTTGTGGATAACCATGACACCCAGTACGGTCAGAGCCTAGAATCTTCGATCAAGGACTGGTTCAAGCCCCTTGCATATGCAATCGTCCTCTTAAGGGAGGGTGGCCAGCCCTGTGTCTTCTATTCCGATTTTTATGGGAATCCGGGACGGGACAGGCCGGCCGTGCCAAACTTAGAGAAGCAGATTCGAATACGAAAGTCTTATGCATATGGTGCGCAAAAGGATTATTTCGACGATTTCCACATAGTGGGTTGGACAAGGGCAGGAGACAAGGAGCACAAGAACTCCGGCCTGGCAGTCCTTATGAGCAATGCCGGTGGCGGATCTAAGCAGATGTATGTGGGAGAGCAGTTTGCCGGTGAACTTTTCCATGATGCCATGGGAGAGTGCACTACCCCTGTTCAGATAGGCGAGGACGGCACGGCTGTCTTTTACACTAGCGGAGGCAGTGTGTCTGTATGGCTCCGTGAAGCTGCATTTGAGGATGTAGAGATCAACGGAGATTAAAATAACATAGGATCCGTTTTTTTAATGCTTAAACCACAGAGAGGAGAAACCAATGAAGAAACAACTTATTAAGCCCTTTTTGATCATGGCAGCATTTGTCCTTATGCCCGTTTTTTTAAAGATTGAGGTAAAGGCGGCAGATGAAAAGCCGCTTGTCAATGTCGAAGAGCTAAAGATGACACAGGTCAGTGACGCAACCTTTGAGACGATGAAGAAGGGCGCAAAGGTATCAGGTAAAAAGGCTTTCATAAAGGAGTTTCGTAAGAACGCTTTAAAGAGAAAGAAATCTTTTACCATAACCTGCGCATCATTTAATGATATTGACGAAAACGTCTATGACCACCTGGATACCATTGACAGCAAAAAGACCAGTGACGACGCCGATTTTTTAAAGGGCGGGATATTAGACCTTGGCTGGACCGGATATTATAATTCAAACGGCGAGGCTATCATAAACTGTAAGCTTGTCTATACGGAAAACCAAAAACAGGTTAAGAAAGTTAATGCCCAGTCCAAAAAGATATTAAAGAAGCTTAAGGTTTCAAACATGTCCGATGTGGCAAAGGTAAAGGCTATCCATGACCACGTTGTAAAGCTTGTTACCTATGATAACTCCCTTCAGGATCATTCTGCTTATGGCGGTCTCGCCGCATCAAAGCATTCTACGGTCTGCCAGGGATACGCACTTATCATGTATAAGCTTCTTACGGATGCGGGTGTTCCTGTGCACTATGTGACCGGTGATGCCGGTGGCCCTCACGCTTGGAACATCGTAAAGATCCAGGGAAAATGGTACTGCCTGGATGCCACCTGGGACGATCCCAGCGACAGTTTGGTTTATGATTATTTCCTTGTTGGTACGAAGACTTTTAACAAAGACCACAAGACGGACAACTATTATGCCAAGAAGTATAAGCTTGCTTCATCCGATCTCAACTGGAAGAAGCTCCTTAAGAGCTCAAAGAACAAGGATGACTCCAAAGTTAAATCTGATCAGACCAAAGAGGAGATAAAAGCTGGAGAAAATGCGATTGCCCGCCAGGAAGTAATAAAGGTCCTAAATGAGTCCTTAGACTCCGCACTCAGCGAGGATCCGGATGCTACCGAGTATGAAAAGCAGATGTACGATCTCTGCAAAAAGATATATGGTTTTATTATCGAGGATATGTCCGATGCGGCGTTTGAAAAATTCCTTGAGAGCGAAGAAATGATGGATGTTTACACAGATAATACCCTTCAGCTGATAGACGAATACATCATGGATCCCATGACTGAATACGTTAAGAGCGATGAATTTACCAATGATGTCTATACAGCAATGTATAATGACTTCGGTCAGGATGCTTTTTCGGATATTTCCGATGAGGACATGGAGTCAATCTTCGATGCCTATGCTTATGAGTGTTACACAGATGCACTGTATATGCAGTCACAGTCATATACGGAGAGTCTGGTATATGCCGTGGTTAAAGAGCTCGAGAGCATGGTATAGTTTAAATAAGCTTTGGAGTGAAATAATGACAGCAGAAGAATTATGGGAAAAATCCGGCATTTTTGGCACCTATGAAGCCTGGCCCTTCGGGGAAGCGCCGGATGAACTGGCGGACTTAGTCGTACAGGGGACTAAAACGGCAACCTGTTCAGCATATGACTTGTATATCATAAACGATGAGCCTCTTCCAAAGGCAGGGGACTATAGCGTTATTTTAAATTCAAAGGAAGAGGCCGTTTGCATCATTAAAACGACAAAGGCATATGTAACCGAATTTATTAATGTTTCGGCAGAGCATGCCTTTAAAGAGGGCGAAGGCGACCGTTCCCTGGAATACTGGCGAAAAGTCCACGTGAATTTCTTGACCAACGAACTTGCCTCAGTTAATAAAGCATTCAATGAGAACACAAAGGTGCTTTGCGAGGAGTTTGAGGTTGTATACCAATGAGACCAATGAGACCACCCCCAAAGGTGGTCTTTTTTTGCATAGAAGGATGGCAAACAGATCCACCGTAACCTATGACAGATTAGTAAAAAAAATCGACCGAATACGCAAGTTGGGTTGAATCATTTCCGGAGGGATGATACCATAAGGCCACTTTTTTATACTCGAAAGGAGGTTTTTATGGTAGAAGAGAAGAAAACAATTAATCGTGTTTTGGCATTATTGATGGTGTTTGTGGTGGTGGTTTCAGCCATCGGGTTCGCACCAATGCGGGGCGAGGCAGCACCGGCACCGACACCGGTGACTGTAAATAGTGTGACATATAATAATACGGGATCTAATCCTACAATTACCGTAGATTTTACAGATGTGGATGACAGAAATAATGCGGATATTCTACTTGCTCAGCCAAACGGTCCAGGTAATGGGATTGGGGATATTGAATTTAACGGTGAAACATGTGGATTTTATAGCTTTAACACCATTGATATGGCTACAGCCACCAGTCTAGGTGGACACAGATATACTGCCTCTTTACCAACTTATTTGGGTGACGACGGAACTAAACCTGGAGTGGGTTTGACAGTTTATGTAGGGATATTGGTGAGCAACACAAACGATGAAGACAATACAACCGCTATTGACCTTGTTTCATTAGTAGTACCCGCTGAGGGACAGAGCATAACTGTTACAGGTGGTGGGACACCTCAGCAGCAGTGCGATCATGTGAATACTACTCGGACCCGTCATTCAACAAGCAGTAATACACAACATGAAGTTAGATGTGGGACCTGCGGTGCTGTAGTGGAAACGGAAAACCACGTCTGGAATCAGGACGCATATCAGGAAAATGGTAACAGCCACAGCCGTGTTTGTACTCTGTGCGGCTATAATGATACACATACTATTGATTCTGATGGTTACTGGCTGACTGTCGGGACGCAGCAGACCTGTCGGGGACCCGGATGCCGCACATGCAGACAGCCGGTTAGCGTTAGTCGCGTGAGCGATCTTTCACAGATTTGTCACCAGATCAGGCTGGAGGCTAATCCTTCTAAAACCACCCATAAAGCATGGTGTGGCAGATGCGGGTACGAATTTGGCCAGAACGCACCCTGTTTTGACACTGTAGACTGGTATCATCTTGCTCCGGATAATATAGATGAAGATGTGATTGACTGGGTTGAGTTACACTACCTTCATGAAAATGGTAATGGGACAGCTACCATTACCTGTGCCTGCGGTAATACGAAAACCGTAAACATGAAGGGAAAAGTTACAGACAGAGGTAATGCAAACAAAAATCTAGATCCAGGGTTTGGTATAATTCCCAATTTCAACAATAATCAGGTCAATGTGAAAACTGAACCGTTGATCAGTGATGAGGATTTCTCAAAGCTTTTGAATTCTATCAATGCGGATAATAATGTAAAACAGGAGCTTGAGGCAAAGATGGCTCAGCAAGGTATTGATAATATTGAGACTGCAACGGTAACGGCAGAGGTCGGATCCGTAAACATTGATCTTAGCGAACCATTTGCAACCACAGGTACTGGTGATAATACGGTTTCTACAGCTACTTTAGATGTATCCATGGGCTTCAGACTTAAGTTTACTTCCGGTAACAAAGAGATCAACATTGATCAAGACTTCAACATGTTAGTTGAGAAGCCGACATTGATACGTGTGCCGGTTCCGGATAATTTTGGTGATAATAATGATCCGGTAAAGGTCGAACATACACATCAGGGAAAGGAATATGTATATTATGGCAAGGTACTGCAAATTACGAATGATCCTGTGATAGGTACTTGTAA
>JAILEN010000186.1 GCA_024687655.1 Lachnospiraceae bacterium
AGCTGATGACAATGCGCGCAATCCCGAGGGAGAAATCATTTCCAATGATATGAACTCGAGAATAAGACATATTCTTGATCTGCTTGATCCCAGAGAGGCCAGGATCCTCAGGTGTAGGTATGGAATAGACACTGATCGGGCGATGACTCTTGTTGAGGTAGGCAGTCTTCCCGATATCAATATCTCTAAGGAAAGAGTCAGACAGATAGAGGCTAAAGCTCTTAGGAGGATCAGGCAGAATAAGACATTTAGAGACCAGTTATTAGATTTTGCCAGTTGAAAGGAGATCATCAGATGAGTGAAGTGTGTATCTTTTGTGGCAGATCGGCGGAGGCGGCACGATTCATGATAAAGGGACCGAATGGAAAGCTTCTTTGTAACGACTGCGTGTCGGTTGCGACGATAGTAGCAAATCAGGCTCTGCTGGATTTGGACAATATGGAAATGGAGTCCGGTTCGGGATCAAGCTGTGAATATATGGATGAGGATTTTGAGGAGTACTTTAATGATGATATGTCAGAAGGCTCGGATGATCCTGAGGTTGATGATGAGCTGGCGACGAGCGAAAAGCCGATGAGCTGCCTGACCCCCATAGAGATTACAGACATCCTTGATCGGCATGTGATTGGACAGGATCGTGCAAAAAAAGCTCTGGCTGTGGCGGTATATAACCACTCAAAACGGCTGAGGGATAAGACTGGTAAAATCAGGAAGAGTAACATCCTTTTGGTTGGCCCTTCCGGTACGGGTAAGACGCTGCTAGCACAGACGTTGGCTGGCATTCTTGATGTTCCGTTTGCTATAGCAGACGCCACATCTCTTACAGAGGCAGGTTATGTGGGGGATGATGTTGAAAACATCCTTACCAGACTGATTGATGCGGCAGACGGTGATACAAAAAAGGCTGAGCGCGGCATTATATACATTGACGAGATCGACAAAATTGCTCGAAAGGGAGAAAATCGCAGTATTACGCGGGATGTGTCGGGTGAGGGCGTACAGCATGCGCTTCTTAAGATAATAGAGGGGGCTGATGTTTCTGTTCCTGTAGCAGGAGGGAGAAAGCACCCTAAAGGAGATAATGTGCTGATAAACACTAAGAATATCCTTTTTATCTGTGGAGGAGCTTTTGAGGGATTAAAGAAAAAGGATAAGTATAAGAAGCGTACGATAGGGTTTGATTTTGGAGAAGTGTCGGAAGCAAATACAGAGTTTGGAGATGACGACGATGTCGCACCGGACACATTGGTAAGATACGGCATGACGCCTGAACTAATGGGCAGATTACCTGTAATAGTTAGCCTGGATGATTTAAAGGAGGAGGACCTGGTTCGCATTTTAACAGAGCCTGAATATGCACTTACGAAGGAGTATCAGGAGCTTCTGGCTGCAGATGGTATAGACCTCGTGTTTCGGGATGATGCGTTGCGTGAGATAGCTAAGGTGGCTATGGAAAAGTATACTGGAGCCCGTGGACTCCGTGCCATCATGGAAGATATAATGCTTGATATTATGTATAACGCACCTTCTGCTGGAAGTAAGAAGTGCATAATTACAAAGAACACGGTGCATAATAAGAGACCGACATACAGGGCTGCTTAATCCATTCGGAGAAATGATAACACATAATAACTCAGGTAGGAGGTTAATAGGTAAAAATGAAACCATTCTGAATCAGTCGCTTGTGTCTGATTCGAATGGGACTGTACTCAGGTTAAATGGAGATAAGTACCTGAGCGTATTTTCGCATATTGATGAAAGTGAGTGCCATTTGTAAATATACTACAAGTTTATTTTGGAAAAGGATTTTTTATGTAATAATTATAATGCATTTCCAGCTCATCAAATAAGAAGGAGGTAACTATGCCGATCTGGACACCATCAATCGAAGTGGAGAGTGCGCATGGCACTCGCGAGGTATCATTATCCACACGGCACCTGATGAATCGAAGAATGTTTCTGACAGGGGAGATCAATGCAGATATGGCGAATGCTTTTCTGTCACAGCTCCTTTATCTTGAACAGGAGCCGGAAGATCCTGTGACAATCTATATCAATAGCCCTGGTGGTGAGGTGACATCCGGGCTCATGATATATGATGCGATACAGGGAAGTGGGCTTACGATCAATATGCTATGTGCCGGGACCGCAGCAAGTATGGCGGCGGTTTTACTTGCAGGTGGACAGAAGGGGAGGCGGTTCATACTGCCACATAGTAAGGTTATGATCCATGAACCACTAATTTCTCATGGAGTAGGAGGATCAGCTTCTTCCATTAAAAATATATCCGATTCCATACTCGAGACCAGAAGCATTGTCAATGGCATACTTGCTGAGCATACCGGAAAGAAGATAGATGAGATAGATAAGGCCACAGATCACGATAATTATATGAACTCGGCGGAGGCAGTAGACTTTGGGATCTGTGACAGGGTAATTGACCATATCATGATAGGTTAGGGGGTGTTGGATGAGTAATTCAGTAATTCTGGGCAAGGGTATTGAGTACAGCCTGGATTGCTATGAGACAAAATTGAATAATAACATTATTGTCACAGGCACATCGGGGGCGGGGAAGACCCGAGGAATAGTTGAGCCGGCAATACTGGCTGCCACGGGCAGCTATGTGATCAGCGATCCAAAAGGGAATCTTTACCATAAATATAGATCATTCCTTGAATTAAAGGGCTATAGGGTGATGAGGTTGGACTTTACTGATCCGAACAAATCAGCAAATTACAATTTCTTCAATTATATTCATAACACCCAGGACATTTTGAAAATCGCTCACATGCTGATCTACCAAAGAAAAGATGCAAGAAGCAAAGACCCCTTTTGGGATGAGTCTAACCAGCTGTTGTTACAGTCCTTGATTGCTTATTTATGGGAGATAGCAAGACCCAATGAGAGAACATTCGGCTATATTATGGATATGCTAGAGATGTGTCAAATTGATGAGGATGATTATAGG